>JAYSPO010001690.1:0-5006 GCA_043722015.1 Candidatus Kuenenia sp.
AAAGTGGAAATGCCGAGGCCCGTCTCCAGGTGGCAGTGAGACCGCAGGCAATTCACTCGGAGTCAGCACGCCCTTTTCCTGGTCAAACTTCCAGACGAAGATCTGATCGAGGCCCAGATCCACATGCAGCACGAAGCGACCGGAAGGATCGGCTTGAATCATATGCGCATGAGTCCGATCATGTCCGCTGAAGGCAAAACTGCCCTGTGGAGCGTTGGTCGCCGTGGTGGGACCCAGTTTGCCGGCATCATTCCTGACGTCCGTGGCATCGCCCAAACGACCGTCGGGCAGAATCGGCAACACGGCGACGGAGCCGCCAAAGTAGTTAGCAACGAACAGAAACCGCCCGGTCGGATGCACACTCACATAAGTCGGACCGGCACCGCCGGAACGAACGGTGTTCAGCAACTCCAGTTTTCCGTCCGCCCGATTGACGGCGAAAGCACTCACCGTGCCTTGCTTGTCTTCGCCAACTCGATCCGTTTCATTGGCGGAATACAGGCGGGTTCCGGAAGTATTCAAAGCCAGACAGCTTGGGCTTGTCCCCAGTTCGTAAATGCCGGCGGGCGTCATCGCCCCGGTGTCGCGATTCACCTGGAAAAGATGAATACCACGGCCATTACCGGGCGGCAGATCCACCTGAGTCGGCAACATATCTCGGAGGGGAGAACTGAAGGTCCCGACGTAGGCGAGCAGTGGTCCAGTCAGTTCTCCTGGTTCCGCGTGGACAAAACCATCCATGAGGGGCATGGACCCCGCAAGTGCGACAGAGGCTTTCAAGAAAGAACGTCGGGAGCTGTCGAGTAGAACCATGGTGAAAACAGCCTTTTTGGTCGAGGTGGCGATTGAGGCAACCAGTAGGACTCATTTGAAAATGCATTTCCAGCAGGAACAGGAATGACACGGCGGTGCCCTCACTTCTGCTGCAAGGGCATTGTATCGGCAACCACACCTCGGTTACATCGATCAGGGTGTCGAACCGGCAAGAAACGGAGTCGAACGGAATTATCGGTTCTGGTCGCATCGCCGCGACCACTTCGATCGATAACGAAACGACATGTACAAGTGCAGCGTGACTCAACCTGCGATTTACTCGCGGGTCGTCGTGTCGCTCCGCGATTTGACTTTATCGTCCATGCGATCTCTGTTGCGGCAGACACACTGGATGTATTCGGCACCCAGGAACAGCACCGTGACTGCGTAGTAGACCCACAGCATGACGGCGATGAACGAACCGACGACGCCGTAGGCATTCGAGTACCGTGTGCCGATCAGGAAATGAGTGAGCACATAACGACCAATTTCCCAGATGATGCTCGCAAAAATTCCGCCGCGAATGGCTTCTGACCAGCGGACATGAACTTTGGGGAGCCAGCGGTAGGTGAGTGCAAACACAGCGGCGTCGAGTACCATCGGGACGCACAGCCGGACCACCGCCCACAAGCGATCACTCCCCGGCAGAACGGTACTGGAATACTCTGTCGCGGCACTCAGTGCAATGCCCGAAATCAGGATCACAAGCAGCATCAGCCCCCTACTCACGGTAGTCGAAGCCAAAAAAGTTTGGGTTTTAGCTTCGATTGCCGTCATGAAGGGGTCTGACCCAATTAAATCAACTTTGCCAAAGGAAGTGAAAAATGACGGGGCAGGGTTCCACTGGAAATGTCATTGCTGCAATTTGCAGTTTCTTTGCCCCCGGCCTGGGGCAGCTTGTTCAGGGGCGACTGCTCGCCGCGATTATCCACTTCGTTCTTGCCGCTGTGCTGTGGATTATCTGGATGGGGTGGATCGTGCATTTGTGGTCCGTGCTCGATGCTGCACGATTCAAACCGAAGTATGGCTGAAAACCTGAACCAGATCTTTGACAGGCATCCTGCCCGAAAAATCGCAGGCAACATGATTTCAGTGTTGCGAATCAAGAACGGGGACTTGTCGTGACTCAGTATCAACGGTCGGAGTAACGAGCATGATTTCGGCGATTGAATTTCTGGTCATTGTCGCAGTGGTGACAGCCTGTCCGACACTCACGCTCGGCGAAGACAAACCCGGCCCGGTCGAACCATCACTGCTGTACTATCGGGGTTTGCTTTACGTCCTGATGGACAATGGCGTGCTGCTGTGTCTGGACGGTAAGTTCGGAATAGAACATTACCGACAGCGACTGGGTGGAAATTGCAATTCCTCTCCGATCGCCAGTGACGGTCACATTTACCTGAGCAATAACGACGGACGAACTTTTGTTGTTGAGGCTGGCGAGAAGTTCAAGTTATCGGCGCCGAATGACCTCGGCGAGCGTATCACCGGCAGTCGTTGCTGAAACCATCATCTACCGCACAGATTCACATTTGCATTGCATCGGTGCTTCGAAATGACAATTCTCTGACGCCACCACAAATTGTCATTTGGAGTGCGGCGACTTTTCGCCGCTTTGGCTTTCCAACACCGAAGTCTTGTCAATCGGCGTGGGAAAGCAGTACCCATTTCATTTCAATTTCAGGTGAAGTCGGCAGAACAAACGAATGTCATTCCTGAAACCAAATTACCCAGCGTGGTCTTCGCCCGCAACCCATAATGACAAACGCATGAAACACTGATCTGCGCTAATCCACGCCAATTGCACCATCAGTGAAGATCAGCGTCAATTAGTGTTCCCCGTTCATGCTGGCCGAGATTCGCGCGCCGCGCGAAGATTTTGAACGTCAGTAGTACGAAAAAGAAAGCGGTGACGAATCACCGCATTCCAAAGGTCGCTTGTTCAGAGGCCAATCCGATTTCGCCGATCCAGCTCAATCCTCCAGCTTGAACTCAAACGTATTGTCGCCGTCGGCTTTCACTGTTGCGGACAGCGGTGAAGCCTTGCCATCCGTGTATTTTTCCGGGACGAGCTTCTTGAACTCCATCGCAGGGTTGTTTTTGAATTCCTCCATGATTTTCGTCATATCCTGCTGTTCGTTTTTTGTCACCGTCACGACGAATTCACCGGGAGTTGCACCAGAAACCTCATGCTGCGGGTCGATGTAAGTCGAAAGTGTAAACTCACCTTCCGCATTTGTCGTCCCGTGAGCTGGGAAGACGTCCTTGTTATCGAGCTTTGACACGAAACCAACCAAGGCGTCGGCAAGGGGCTGATCCTGATAAATGACCTTCCCTTTCACGGTCACGGTCTGTGGTATCTCCGGGCCGCCGCCGCAACCCACGGAACCAAGCATCACTGTCACTGAGAGAATGGTTAAGAGTGCCGAAAATCGATCGAACATGATGCCTCCCGCATGGCAGAAAAGTGAAAATGAAAAGAAAGAACGGCAGCCTGCGTTGCAGCCTGCCGTTCGAGCAACCCAAGAACTAACCGATCAGAACTCACCAATCACAAATCCGTCCCAGCGATCTCCGAGCATCTGGTAGGTGTTGTGGTCGATGTTCTGGCTCAGGAAGCGGACGCTGCCATCACACAGCAGGAACTGTGCTCCGCCAATATGCAGCGACTTGAAGCCCATCGAGGTGTTCCAGCTCGAGTGAGACCGGCAACCAGTACCGCCACCGGATGGGTTTCCTTGCTCCCCAGGACAGGTCGGAAAGTTAATCGGTGCGGTCGTCGAGAACCATAGTGATTCAGAATCTGCCCAGCCTCCACCGGTGTTTGGTGCCCAGTAGCCCAAAGCGTCCGAGCAGATCGGGCGAACTTCTCCCATCAGAATCGTGTTCGACGTCCCGTCGGTAATATCACGGATTTTCGCAGCCCACGAACTTCTCGCAATCACGCCGGAGATACCGTTCGAATGGGGAGTGTCGGTACGTGCATACTGTCCGATCGTGCCTCGTCCGAACCAGTCTTCGCCGTCGTCGTTCGGATCGTACAGCGCCCCGCCATTACCGACGATTGTCGATAAGTTACAGCCAACAGGGCTGGCTTGCCAAGTGGACCCGGTAGAGCCCGCATAGCTTGTCATCGCACGTGCCGGGTTGCTCCCAGTTGCCAGGAGTCCACCGCGGGATTCACTCGGGCACTGAAGACCCACAATAAGCGTTGCATTGACAAGTTTTCCATTGACGGTCTGAGCCCAGGGTTTCACCGTGCCTGCGTTGTTGAAGTTAATGCTCTGGAAAAGGTTGGCCTGTTCGTAATATGGCAGAAGATTTACCAGACTACTGGCCTGAGAACCGCCCCGGCCGCGATTGGCGGTCGTGTACGGTGGGCCGCTCCAGATAATGTTGATGTTCGGTGCGAACATCCCGTAAACATCGGCGTAGTTGTGATGGGCAAGTCCCAACTGCTTTAGATTGTTCTTGCATTGAGTCCGGCGTGCCGCCTCCCGCGCCTGCTGCACAGCTGGCAGCAACAACGCAATCAGAATGGCGATGATCGCAATCACCACCAGCAACTCGATCAGCGTGAAGGCCTTCCGCTGTCGGGCTTTGAACAAGTCAGCTTTCATCATTCAGCTCCTCGTAATTGGAATGGACAAAAAACGGAACAACATCAATCAGGAAACCTGTGGAGAACGGGGTTCGCAGGAAATTGAACAATGCATCTTCCGGTCAATCGCCATATTTCCGTACGAACACAACGTGCTTATAAATCAATGGAGTGGGAAGAGAGCCCGTGACGGATACAGGCAGGGTGTACAAATTACGCATTACTCGACAACCTGTCCAGCCAGTTGTCACGAATTTGGAAATGTTTCAAGTCAACTTGACAAGTACGGAAGCACCGGCTGTGGCTCAGGAAGAACTTCGCCCGCAGATCAGCATCAGTCATCTGTTCAGGGTTCAGTCGCGGATGATTGTAAAAGTTAGGTCCTTTCTGCCGGAAAGGACTGTGTTTGGTAGGTCCTTTCTGCCGGAAAGGACTTTCGCCGCAAGGCGAACCGCCATGGGTCGTACGTCCGCTCCACGTCGCGGCGTGGCCGTCCTTTCGACCGCGATTCGTCGCTGGTCGCGGCGGGGCCGCGAAGTCCTGCTCGGCAAACAGGACCTACCGAAATCGGCGACTGACCCCTCTCTCTCTC
>JAYSPO010001691.1:0-1171 GCA_043722015.1 Candidatus Kuenenia sp.
GGAAGTCCATTCGTCGGACCCGTTGAACCAGGTCCAGACAATGTGCAACAGAAATCCACTCAGGATTCCTCCGACCACGATTCGCAGAGGCCCGGTATGCGGAGCGACCAGTCTTGCCTGATCGCCTCGTATTTCCTGTGGACGCAGTGCTGTTGGACGTTTCTTTAAACGCCAACCTGTGCAACCGACGATCAGCAACAGACCCGAGAGACCAATCAAACCGCTCGAAGACCAGGCATCCAGCACAAAGTTGTGAGGATCTCGAATCTCTTCACTTGATTCGTCTGCCTTGTACTGCAGGTAAACCTGCCGAAAATTTCCCGGCCCCGCGCCGGTCAAGGGCTGATCTCGAAGCATCTTCAACGTGCCGGTCCAATACGACGACCTAAATTGCAGTGATCGTAGTGATTCGAGAATCACTTCTTTGTCCAGTCCTCCGGTGGCGGCGACGATCCCGAGCGCCATTGCCGTCATCAGGCTACCGGCAATAAGCCAGCGGAACACATTTTGAACGGATGACAGACGAATTCTGCGAATCAGCAGAATGCCCAGACCGACACATGTCCCCAGCCACGCCGATCGACTCTTCGTCAGGATCAGGCAATATGCGATCAGACAAACCTGAATCACCAGCAACATCGTGCTTAGCCAGGAAGCCCTGCGTCGTTCACCGACTGTCGATGACGCCTGCCCGATCAACAGCACCAGTCCGGTTGCCAGAATTCCCGCCAGCGTATTTGCCAACGAGAAAGTCGCAAACGGTTCCGAACTGCTCAACAAGCGGTTTTCCCAGGCGATGCGCGAGGAACCGTACATCGGGATTTCGCGTTCCTGAAACTGCTGAGTGATCTCATTCAAGCGTGAGAAGTGCGACGATTCGTCACTGGCCAACGCCTGGTCAAGTTCAGTTCGCAGGCTGCGATACCATTCGGACTGTTCTGCATAGAACACATGATGCTGCCAGATCCCGAAGCAACTGAGTCCGACGCAGACAGCGATCACAACCCCGATCCCCTGCGCCGTGGTCTGCTGATTCTGAAACAGCGAGCGAAAGATTCGCCAGGCGATCAACAACCCGATCCATTCAAACGTCAGATTCAATGCCGCTCGACGATCACCGTCAATTTGAAATACAGCCAGCGTGGAAACCACATGCCCGATGGCAATCAGC
>JAYSPO010001692.1:0-1712 GCA_043722015.1 Candidatus Kuenenia sp.
GGCGTGCACTGGAGATGAACTGCCGACCCGTTGGGCCTGGACGATGGTTTGGTGGCGATTTCCCTGGCCCGCTGGGCCAGGCTATCTGAACTGCTGGCCCTTTGGGCCGAAACACAATAACGCCGTTCGGCTCGACTTAGTAAAACCTTCGCCACAGGACGCCGCGACTGTGATTTGATTGGGTTGGGTTGCGGGCGAAGCCCGCGCCAAGCATCCTGCAGGTCTGGTTCATGATGAGGCAGACTCAACCAGCAGAGGGAGTCACAGGGAAAAAATCCCCAAGGAGCTCAGCCGCCTGTTTCCTACCGACTTCCATTTCGGTCACGGGAAACAGACGGCTGCGGCCTAATACAGGCCGTCCCTGGGACGAATCACAATCCCTGTTATCGTCGAAATCCGCTTAAGCCCGGTAAAGCATGCGGCAGTTTCCGACTCTGGAGTGTACAGCGACCTATTGCCGCCGGGCACATCTGCTCACGAGTTACGTGAGTTTTTCTAAAGCGATTCTTCCTTGAACCGCTGCTCACAGTTCTCCACATGCTGGCGGTCACCGGAACTATCCCTGAGGCAGAGACAGATCCAGAGCTTCCGACGTCAATGCATCAAACTGCGACCCATTCTGAGACAGAAACGAATCCCACCGTTCCTTGTCCCAAATCTCCACATGGTCATGAACACCTATCAAGACCACGCTGTGTTTCAACTCAGCCATTTTCACCAGTCGCTCCGGAATCCGGATTCGCGACTGCTTATCCACCTGCACGCATTCCGCCTGCGAGTAGTACAGTCTGAGAAAATTACGAACCTGAACCCGCCCGGTTGAGACACTGGCCATCTTCGTCGCAAAGGCTTCGAAACCTGCTTTCGAATAGACTGACAGACATCCCTCGTTGCCCGGTGCCAGAAATAATTCTTCTGAATCCACTTCGCGAAAACCGTCCCGCAGTTGTCGAGGAATGGCGAGCCGAAGCTTGTCATCCATCGTGCGTTCGTATGTTCCCGTCAGTGCCATTCAGAGGACTCAATCACCCGATGTTTTACAGGATTCAGCAAAAGCCCACACGGTCTCCCACTTCTCCCCACAAACCACCACTGGCGAGCAATTTAGCCATCTGAAATTCCGCGTCAAGCGAAGCTGCGCTGCACAGTGACACTCCATCCTCAGACAGATGCCATCGCAGCAGACAGGCGCTTGGAAAAAACGATTTCGACAATTTTCAAAAATGATTTTTCCGCCCACGATGCGCACCTTGAGTTCGACCAGAAACGAACACTCTTCCTGCCATCTGATCGTGCGTTATTGTTTGTAAGCCATTATTCTGTATAGCTTTACAGAAAGCACTGACACGCAGACCATGTGGTCGCCACTGCATTTAGGGCTTGCCGATTTCCGGCAACACAATATGCAGGAGCCCTGCCAGACGACACGAGGTTTGGGCATTGGAAAGCGTACCAGTGAGACGTCAAAATTGACGTATTTGGGTAGGCCGTCTGAGGGGTTCGGCAAGACTGGTCCGGTGTCTGGCACTTAGACAGTCGTGTCGGCACTTAGACAGTCCTTTTTAGTCCTTTTTCGTTTAACCCGGATTATTCACGTAGGCCGGACCAAATTCGCGTAAGCCCTTGCCGGAACTACACAAACGTGATTTTTCGCATTTGACAGACTGTTGGTGATCGCAGGATTGGTTAGCGAATGCAGTTCCGGCGTTCAT
>JAYSPO010001693.1:0-3555 GCA_043722015.1 Candidatus Kuenenia sp.
GTCACCAACCCCACCGGCGGATTATTCGCCCGCTTCTTGTCTTTGTGCGCGTACGAATCAATCTGTTTTTTCGCGGAATCCGCAGAATTCGCGGTCGACTTCTTTTTCGCCATGAGAACGCGTATCTCACCTGACTGTGTTGGACTGTTATGAAAAGTCTATTGTGACTGGCGATCACGAAAAATACGAGCGTCTGGTTTTGATCATGGCCCAGCGGGGGCGAGCCCCGCCGTGGCCGCAGCATTCGCCTCCACGCGGGCTCGTCCCCGTGGAGCGGAGATCACAACCAGAAACGCCGTCGTGAAAACGCCACCACGCAGCTTGCCTGCGTGGAGCGATGATCAAATTCCGACGCCGTCCCTGGAGGATCATGGCTCAACGGGGACGAGCCCCGCCGTGGCCGCGAATTTCCCTCTCGATCGGTCTGGTTTCGATCATTGCTCGATGGGGACGAGCCCCATCGTGGCCGCAGCAATCGGACCATGCAGGCAGGCTGCATGGTGGCGTGAGCGGTTCCAGAAGATATCATGTCGAATCACGTCTCGAGCATCGCTCCTGGGGATATTGGGAACCATGTCATGAAAATACTCGTGGGTCTGCTGTCGGTATTTTTGATCGTTCAGACATCAATCGCGGTCGAGCCTCAACAGCCCAATGTGCTCTTCATTATTGCCGATGATGCGTCGGTGCATTTCGGCGAGGCCTGCCACACCGTTCGCCGCGACATGCTCGACTACGCGATGGAAATCGAAGCCTTCGACGGACAGGTCGGCTCACTGCTCGCGGCACTTGATGCCAGCGGCCTGGCGAACAACACGCTCGTGATTGTGACTTCCGATCACGGCATGCCGTTTCCTCGAGTCAAAGGGCACACGTTTGACGATGCGCACCATATTCCGTTTGTTGCCTGCTGGCCGGACGGTATTGTGCGGCCCGGGCGTCGAGTGGCAGACCTCATCAATTTCATCGATCTGGCACCAACCTTTCTGGAGTTGTTCGCAATCGACGGGCAGGCCGGAGGAATGTCTCCGATCTCAGGTCACAGCTTCACGGACCTGCTGCGCGATGAACCAGTCACGCAGCGTCCATTCGTGATCTTCGGACGAGAACGCAATGACGTGCTTGCACGTCCCGGCAGCGCGCATGGTCTGGGCTATCCGGTGCGAGCCATGCGACAGGGAAATTTCCTGTTCGTCCGGAGCTTTGAACCAGACCGCTGGCCCTGCGGAAATCCTGAGTTGGGGCTCAAGGATACAGACGATAGTCCGACAAAACGTCTGATCGAAGAAAGTGGTGACAGCAGTCCGTACTGGCAGCACGCATTCGGCAAACGTCCGGCGGAGCAACTCTTTGATCTGTCTGCCGATCCAGACTGTGTCACGAATCTTGCGTCCGACGTGAAGTATTCTGAAAAGGTCGCGGCAATGAATACGACGCTTGTTGCGGAACTCGGGCGGCAGAACGATCCTCGGATCGTCGATCGAGGTGCGGTGTTTGATGAATATCTTTCACCGCGGGCTGTTCCTGAAGCCAACAAACCAAAGAAGAACGGCAAGAAAGCAAAGTGAAAATCTCTCATCCCGTTGATTCTTCGGGCAGACTTTTGGCATTCCAGAAGCCCGAGAATTGCTGATCTACGCTCCGCCAGCGGCAAAAAGAACTGATCGCGGCGTCGATCCAGTCGAGGTCGCTTTCCGGATCAGGCACGTCCGGTACGGTGCCCACGCCAGGCATGGATTCCGCAAACTTCAGCCACCGCGATGTCCACTCGTCAGAATCGTCCGGAACACGAATCTGTTCTAACAGCAGAATCCGATTCAAAATGCTGCGCAGGATTTCCGGCAGCACAAGTGACTGAAATTCAACGGATTGCACGAGTTGCTTCTTCGCGACCACGCGTGGATTCACCAGCAGCAAAGGTTCATCGGCAAAATCCAGCCGCCATACTTCTCGCCCCAAATCCTGGGCCCGCACGGCCAGCAGTGGAACGCGACTCAACGATTGCTGTTCTGCGTTGCGGGGCGTAATGCGATCACCAACTGCCAGGAGTCGCCCGCGCGGTTCTTCGGTGGACACGACCTTGATGCGGAACCGCAGTCCGGCGAGCGTGCCGAATTCTGAGAGGCGACAACTGGCTGGTGGTGTCAGATTACCGACCGTGCCAAACTCAAAGCGGACAAGTTCCAGCTGCCGAAATGCTTCAATGATCACGGCTGCTGAGTCCGGGAAGCCATAACTTCCAAGTTCAAGTTCCGCGCTGAACGTCTCGATCCCGCCAATTCCAGTGACGCTGATCGTCACATGATTTTTCGAGATTCGACGCCGACCGGTAAAATTAAGCCGAGGCATAGGGAAGTATTTGTCAACCGGGTTTCAGTAGGCTCTTGATCGTTCTCTTAATCTTAATCTTAATCTTAATCGCCCGTTGCAACGCCAGAATCGCCAGTGCCCCGAGATCCGGCCACCAAACAGGGGCGAGAATCGATAAAGATTATGAGTAGGATTAAGACTAAGATGTTGAGTGACACATCATCCTGCCGGATGAACGCGGCAGGAGAAGCCTGTGCTCCGATCGACGAATCATGGTCCCGGTGCCTGTCCGACACCGGGAAGGTTCTCGGGCGGAACTTCACCGTCCGGAGTGTTGTTTTTCTCTTCGCCGGACTTTTCACCCCAGCCGATCATATTCATGACTTTTTGCGGAAGACTTTTTACGTAGGGGATCACAAAGTAAACCGCCAGTGCCATCGCAACCAACATGATCAGCAGGCCGATCATGCTGACCGCATTACGGCCCATGTCCTTGATCTTCCGCTTGAGGTAAAACATTTTTTGAGCCTTATCCACATTCTTGTAGAGGCTCTGCATGTCTTCCTTGCGAATTGCGACGGTCTTTCGTGCGAGTGATTCTTCGACAGCTTTGGCGAATTCAGGGAACTGCGCGAGCGGATAGTACGTGCCGTCGGCAGAGACTTTGGCTCGGGCTTTCGCCGTAATTTTTGCGCTGGCCAGCATCTTCAGCAGACGACCGGTCGAGTGCTTCTCCACAACCGTTTTGCCGCGTTCGTCTTCGAACTGGACGTACCAGATGCGAGTCGCTCCCATGGCAGCATCGGTCATTGAGCCCAGCGTAGATGCTCCCGGCAATTGCGTCGCGGCCACGGACTTACGATTTCCCTGTGTTCCTCCCAACATTGACGGAGTCGCCGTGCCACCTCGACCCGGACCGGCTGGCTCCGCGCCGTCAATGAAACTCAGAGCCTCTCCATGCAGGCCCAAAGCCGCAAGATCACGCACAACGTCGTCGCAATTTTTGTAACGGTGGTTGGGGTCTTTCGCCAGCATCTTGTCGATGATCAGATCCAGCCGCTCCGGAATCTCCGGCCGCACGCTGCGCGCAGTCGGATATGTTCCCTTCTCTTTGGCAAGGATCAACTCCAGAGCCGTGTTGCCCAAAAAGGGCAACTTGCCCGTGAGCAGATGATAGAGCGTGGCGCCGAGCGCATAGATATCGACACGTTCATCCACATGTTTGGCGTTGCGCGCCTGTTCGGG
>JAYSPO010001694.1:0-11382 GCA_043722015.1 Candidatus Kuenenia sp.
GGCATGGCCGGAAAACGCACGGTGCCTGCCATCATTTTGATTACACCTGCGGGATTGTCAGCACGTCTTTCGACGCTCCGGTCGATGTGACCGGAGCAGTTTGGCGCGACGCGCAAAGTCGCACCAGTCGGTCTCACCGACGCAGTTTGGCGAATCACGTTGCAGGCGTGAACGTGTTGGAGCGATAATTCATCGGTTCCAAAATATCTAACTCAGGACAGGCCCTCCTGTGCTGATTGGCATGAACTCGTCATGGGCTCGGGACGCGATGACCTCTGCGCTCAGCCAAACTGCGACTTGATTCGGTTTGACCGCGTAAGTTAAGTCGATTCCGCCGACCTGGCAAATCAAATTGATGTCGCGTCATTTGGGCGGCACAGCGCAGGTTAATGCAGACTGTTTGAGAGGCGGCAGCAGTTGCTGTCAATGCGTCGGTCACTTTGAAACGTTGGTGAACGGCAGGAACTGCGGATTGAGTCATTCTTGACCGGCAGAATTAACAAATCATCATGCCTGCCGCTGCAGCAATTTCCGAAATCCTCGGCCGCCGGATTTAGATCTGATGTTCTCATCGAATGCTCAAAACATTCACCTTGAGAATCCGCTCGGCGTGGCTTAGTCTCCGAGATCCTCCATTGAACAGGCGTGTTCTGAAGTGGTTTCTGTGAACATCAAACCGGGTCGCGTCAATCAGACAAACCTATCCGATCAGCCGGCAGTCGCCTCATGTGCCATCATCCAAAACACTATTGCACCGTTGCTGTGATCAGCTTTCTTGCTGCGATGTTATGTGTTGCACGGAGTGACAGCCGGAGCAGATTACTTGCTCAGGATGCGACCGAATTCCAGGTGTATCACCTGTCTCAGAGTACGCCTGCAGAAGCTCGTCGGATGCTGACCGAGCTGCTGGGTACGGAGGCCGGAACCGCCCAGCTTGTCGCTGATGTCGAACATTCGAATCTGCTTGTTTCGGGATCACCCGCCGTCCAGCAACTCGCAAAACAGCTTGTGCAACAGATCAATGCTGCGAACGCTGAACAGCCAGTTGAGAAGGCATCTGTTATAGTGAGGACATATCCGTGCGATCCAGCGGTACTTGATCAACAACTTCAATCCGTCAGAAGCGCGATAAGCACTGCAGGCCGTGTTTCATCGGATCGAGCCCGGCACCAGATTATTATCGCGGCACCAGCGTCGGATCAGAGAATCGCAAAGGAAATCCTCGCGGCATCGACGTCTGAAGCCCGGCCGCTGTTTGCGACAATGAGCGATTGGACACCCAGCGACGGCAGTGGGAATCCCGTCCCGCGAGCATCCATCAAAGCCAGTCTCGCACCGTCTGAACCCCAATCAGACGAACAGATGAATTCTGATCAGTCTCACTTGTCGTCACTCGACGCTGATTTTGGACATCGAGGACCTGCGACAAATCACTCAGGCATACATCCAACTGCTGATCATGCGGTTCGCTTTCGATTTCGAAACATCTCGATCCAGCAGGCGAAAACGGGTCTGCAGCGGCTTCTTGGATCGAGAGTTCTGGAACTGGATGCTCACCGTCTGAGCTTCTCAGTCGGGCAAAGTCGACAGATGACAATGTCATTTGACGAGATGTCTCAGTCCTGCCTGCTGGAAGGATCTCGAGATCTGGTCCTCCAGTTCGCAACGCTTCTTCAGCAATTTGATGACGCTCGTGATGAAAATGTAACGGACGCGATTCGATTCGTGCCGCTGACAAATGTTGATCCGGACGTTTTGAATCGAGCATTAATCGTGTGGAAACAATCAGTTCGTCGCGGGCGGGCTCCGGTGGAACCGATAAATCGGAACCAAGGTGCGCGTCGTCAGCGTGACGGCAATATTCGCCCGGCGGGATTCCAGCAGATTCCCGGCGAACCGGCTATCCCGATCGAGCCAACCAGTCGGACCCCGACAGATGAGACGGGTCGCCCGAGCGACCCGCCAAAAGATGACTTGTTGCGCCGCCCCTCTTCGGACATCACTGTCGAACCACTTCCCGATCTGGATGTATTGATACTCCGAGGTCGCGATCCTGATGTTGAAGAACTGACTCGCATCATCAGGGAAATCGAACGTCTCAGTGCGGAGACCGCACCGGAGATTGATGTGGTCTATCTGCACAACGTTCAGGGAGAAGCCCTGAATAAACTGATTGTTGATGTCCTGGATGATCTGACCGGGCCGTTGCAGGGACGCGTTTCCATCACGCCTCTGGTTAAGCCGAATGCGCTGCTGCTGATCGGTTGGGGGGAAGCGGTGGCGGCGGCGAAGAAGCTGATCGAGAGGCTGGATGAATCCGTCGAGCCGCAAACTCAGATGCAGATGTTTTCTTTAAAACATGCCTCGGCCAACCAGGTGGAGACCACCGTTCGGGAGTTTCTGAGCAATCGCGGCGGACTTGGGCCGGAGGTGAATATAACGGCCGATCCAAGAACAAACACCGTCATCGTCAACGCAGCGCCGCGTGATCTGCTGGAGGTGTCTCGTCTGATCGAGCGACTTGATGCCGGAACATCGGAGTCCGTCAATCAGGCGAAGATCATTCAATTGAAGAACGCGCTCGCTGCCGACGTTTCGCAAACGATCACGGCAGCCATCACGGCCGCTCGTGGTGGAGTGGGCACGCAGAGGTCGGCCGCTCTGGAAATGCTGATGGTAGGACCTGACGGCAAGAGCGTTGCAGCCTCCGGATTGCTGGATGACGTGAAACTGACTCCTGATTCAAGAACCAATCGCATCTTCATCACGGGACCGCCGGACAGTCTGCCACTCGTCGAACGGCTGATCGAGAGCTTTGACGAATCTCCAGCCGCGTCGGCTCAGATCAAGGTGTTCCAGATCACCAACGGCGACGCCAGTGATCTGGTGCAGGTTCTCCGGTCGTTGTTTCCTGAACAGGCGGCCATCTCGAATGTGCCACAGTTGGCGACGGCGGAAGGCGAATCATCGCTGGTACCCGTGCGGTTCTCCGTGGATATCCGGACCAACACCATCATCACGACCGGAACTTCCGGCGACCTGCGAATCATCGAAGCGTTGCTGTTGCGACTGGATGAAACGGATTCTCAGGAACGCGTCAATGAGGTCTATCGGCTGAAGAATTCCCCGGCAACGGATGTGGCGGATGCCGTGAATAATTTTCTTCGCAGCGAACGAGTCGTCAATCAGGCTGCTCCGGGGCGGCAGAATCCGTTCACACAGATCGAATCAGAAGTGGTCGTTGTGCCCGAGCCCGTCGGGAATGCACTGATCATCAGTGCGACGCCACGATACTTTGATCAAATCATGGATCTGGTGGAAGAGCTTGATGCTCAGCCGCCGCAGGTGATGATTCAGGTCATCCTGGCAGAAGTGGAACTCGATAATCTGCATGAGTTCGGCGTCGAACTGGGTTTGCAGGATTCACTATTGTTCGATCGCAGTCTGCTCGGCAGCCTTTTGACTCCAGGCTTCGATTTTAACAACAAGCCACTGGGGAATGCCAACAATGCTGACTCACTGGGGACACGAGGAACCGTCGGCGGACAGGCGCTTTCGCACTTCAGTCTCGGTCGTACCAGTGCGGACACTGACTTTGGAGGTATGGTGCTGTCCGCCAGCAGCGAAAATGTCAGCGTGCTGCTGCGCGCGATGAATCAGACCCAAAGCATGGAGATCCTCAGCCGACCGCAAATCATGACTCTCGACAATCAACCGGCCTTCATTCAGGTCGGCCAGCGAGTGCCCATGATCTCAGGAACGAGCATCAATCAGGTTGGACAGGTCAATACTGTCACGATGGAAAACGTTGGTCTGATTCTGGGAGTGACACCACGCATCAGCCCCGAAGGGATGGTTGTCATGGAAATCGACGCAGAAAAGTCCGAAGTTGGGCCAGCTATCGACGGCATTCCTATTTCCGTCTCCGCGTCAGGTGCAGTCGTTCGGTCTCCCAGAATCAATATCACCACAGCTCAGACAACCGTGAGTGCTGCGAGCGGTCAGACTATTGTCATTGGCGGGCTGATCACGACCAACAACAGTACGATTACTCGACGAGTTCCGTGGCTAAGTGATGTGCCGGTGGTTGGCAACCTGTTTCGCTTTGACAGAAACTCGAATTCCCGAAAGGAACTGCTGATCATCCTGACGCCGCACGTTGTCAGTGGCCCCTCAGAAGCCGAATATATCAAGCAGGTTGAGATGGCTCGGATGTCGTGGATCTCCTGCGACATTTTCAACTGGATGAATACAGACAGCAGCGTCACCGGGCAGTTGGACTCCAACGCAATCCCCACGATCTATCCTGATCAAACACCAGGTGTTGAATCATTCCGGCAAGTCGTCCCGGCCCCCCCCCTTACCCATGTCAGATGACAGCGAATCGGGGCAAACGGAGACTCGCAACTCCGCACCGGCACCAGCAGCCAGGATGGTCGTGCCAGAGTGGAAGATCGAGACAAACACCAATGTCGATGACGACGAGGGAGTTCAGCAGTTGTCGTTCAGTTCGTCCAGTCAGATTCAGACCGAACCAAGACGAGCGATGACTCCTGTCCCAACGACCGGTCCGGAGCGAAAAACCGAAACAGTAAAATCAGCCACGGCCGAGGAGACTGATCGGGCTCCAGGATCGAACAAAAATCTCAAATCGAAATCGAAATCAATTTGGTCCTTACGCTGACGAAACATTGCGGCCCGCCTGGGTTGACGGAGGTCAAAGTGGATCGGCCGCGGCATTTGGGTCAATACGAATTTCCTGTACACCGATAGTTATAGTTCCAGAATTCGATCATTCTCATGCGATATGCCTTCTTCAATCGTCGCAGACTTCTTCCGCTTCTGGCATTGTATCTCACGATGCTGGCAGGATGCACTTTGCTAACGACCAGCCAGCTTCCGTTTGCAAAGAAGAAGCCCGAATATCAGGTGCCCCGCCAGATGGTTCCTGTGTGGTCAGACACCGTGCTGCATCAGCCAAGTGCCACTGCCACCAGAGGATTCGGCGGGAGACTCATGTTTTATGGCCACGACAAGCATAAGCCGATCCTGGTAGACGGATCACTTGTCGTGTATGCGTGGGATGACAGCAAAGGCTCAATGGAAAGAACGCCGGATCGCAAGTACGTGTTTCCGGCAGAAACCCTTCAGACGCACTACAGCGAATCACGCCTTGGGCACTCGTACAGTTTCTGGGTTCCGTGGGATGTGGCGGGGGGATCTCTGCAGCATTTGACGTTGATCAGCCGCTTTCTCAGCAGCGAGGGAACAGAATTGACCGCCACTCCGGCTCATGTCGTCCTGCAGGGGCCAAGCGATTCGTCGCCGTTCCCGAATGAAATCAGTAAAGCCGGCAATCTTTCGGATGTGTCTAAGAACCAAACGAGACTTACGGCGCGTCGAAAAAGAATCGACAGCGGAATTCAGCAGGTTGGATTTGAAACAGACGCCGAGCTCGAGGGGCAGTTACGGAGTCCGGAAGATCTGATGAATCGATCTTCCAGGAACAGTGAATCTCGCGAGATGACAACCTATCCTCAGCCCACACATCCCGGCCTTCACACATCCGAAATTGGTCTGACTCCCGGATTCTACGAACGCAACATGCAAGGTAGTCAGCTTGACCAGAGATCAAGCGACTTCATCACTGCCGATGCCGACGATTTGCTGGGACCTTTGCCGATGACGAAGAGTCGTGTGCCTGAATCGATGGACAAAGAGCCCTCGCCGACTAGTTCGACTTCCGAAAGCGGGGACGACGCTGAATCGGCGCAAGAGTCGGATCGACATTCAACTCGTTTACCACCCTTTGAATCCCGGGTTCGAACATCACGAGTAACTCGGTCGTCTGACGATCATGTTCGGAAGGCACCGCTCCGCGCAAAGTGGCTGAATGGCCTTCCGGAGACACCGCGATCGTCACCGAACGCGATTGAACAAGCGACTGCAGCGATTCCGACAACTGCTGCTGCTGTACTGAATTCGCCAGAGTCGATGCGTCGGATGCCAGTGTCAGCCGTTCTGCATACAAACCAGCAGGACGAATGATACGAGGCCGATTGATTGGCGGTCGTGCTTCTTCAATCAGCCCAGCGACAGATGATGTCACGGCCGTCACCGCTGACTGGCCACCCACAAATCCGCTCATCGCCTCAGCACTTGTATTGGTGCCGACGACGTCCGTGGCGGATCGCGCACCTCTCGCGAATCGCCGCCCTGCGTCAACCGTTGCCGTAGCGTTGCCTGGTCCGTTCCGTCTGCCCAGCGAGCTTCCAAGGTCTCGCTGACCAAACAGCCCCTGAGCGTGGCAGACATCAGAGATGGCGAGCAGAAAAAGCAGGGTGAGTAAGGGTTTCAGTGTTTGCATTGAGGAATCTCACATCGGAGCGTCAAGCGTACCATATGCCTCATCGCTCCGCTTACGGGACTGTCCCTGCACTTTGCCAATCAGGCAGGAAAGATACCTGAAAGTTGTAAATCACCTGTTTGAATTCTCGACTTACAACGCGGCCATGATACAGCATTCGTTTGATGACAACACGAATACCGATCGTAGCGCGTATTTCGACGGTAACGGCCCGACCAGCATAACGTGTTCAATCGGACTTTTCAGTCGCTTCAGGGACTTATCATGGATGCAGCAGTCGCCCCCAGCCAGGGAATTCCGTGGCAATCTGACGGTCGCTTCGTTAGAGTCATAAATCTCGCCTGAATGATACTTCGACACATCATGTCGGAATTTGCAACAAAAGACTGGAATATATCGATTCCGTCCCGCCAGCCTTGCCCGCCCTATTTCGAGATTACCTGATGAACGTTCGTTTTCCACGAGCAACGTCTGTAAAACTTTGCCTGCTGACCTCTTTGATAATCATGGGTGTCAGCAACAACGTGCAGGGCCAGACTTCGGCAGCATCTTCATCGTCGGTGGCAATTGAGGACTACTCTCAACTGACGAAGCCGGAGATTTCTGCCGCAATTCAGCTTTCCGACGATCAGAAAACGTCGATCCTGCAAATTATCACCGAACGTGATACTTCCAGTTCCGCCGCTGAAGAAACGGCTAGACCAGCGATTGTGGCGGCCTCGAATGACAAGCTGAAGTCCGTTCTGACTCCGGATCAGCAGCGCTTGTTTGCGTCACTCTTTGCCGGCAAGACGTTGCGATTCAATTTTCGCAGTCAAAAGTGGGCCGAAGTGCTCGACTGGATTTCGAAAGAAGCAGACCTTTCACTGGTCATGGATACACCACCACCAGGCGTGTTCACCTATTCGGACTCAAAGGACTACACCACGACCGAGAGCATCGACCTGCTCAACGGCTGGTTGCTGACGAAAGGCTTCACGCTCGTCCGCCGCGAACGCATGCTGATGTGCCTGGATCTTAAGGGCGGACTTCCGGAAGGTGCCATTCCTCGGGTGACTCTCGAAGAATTGGCCATCCGTGGTCGTTACGAGTTCATCAGTGTCCTCCTTCCCCTCGAAGGACGTCCGGCCGAAGCTGTCCTGCTGGAAGTGAAGCCGTTGCTGGGAAGTTATGGCAAGGCTGAGCCGCTGGCTCAGACTCAACAGTTACTCATCTTTGATACGGCAGCAAATCTACGAATCATCGAACAGGTTGTGCAAAAGGTACCAATTCCTCAGAAGCCGGTCGTACCGCCGGTCGTCGAACCGCCAAAACTGGTGTTGGTGGTCTATCCCATTGAACATGCGAACCCGACTCAGGCGGGCGAAGTTCTGAAAGCCATTGTCGCAGGCACGGTCGTGATTGACGAAAAGGCGCGGCAGATTTCTGTCAATGCGATTCCTGCGGAACAGGACAAAGCAAAAACGATCATCGGGCAACTGGAGTCCAATCAGGGGCCGGATACGCAGCCTAAACTCAAACTTTACTCCGTGCAGGTTTCAGATGCTGATCAGATGCTCGCCACGCTGAAACTCATCGCGCCGGATGGCACGTATCGCATCGATCCGATCTCAGGAAAGCTGGTGGCCTGGGCCTCAGAAAAGGACCAGGCTCACATCAGCGAATCGTTGCAGATGATTCAGGCTGAGCAGCCTCAGGGCAGCGGGCGCCAGTTGCAGGTCTATGCCTTGAAGAATGCGGATCCAATAGCCGTATCGACGATTCTGGTGACCGTTGTGCCGACCGCGCGCATTACCGTCAATGCGACCACGCGCAGTCTGATCGCCGTCGGGACGCTTACGGATCATGAAGCCATCCGGGCGCTGATCGAACAGCTTGAGGCGCAGACGGAATCGACGGCGACCGAACGAGTTCTCAAGACGTACCCCGCCAGTGCCACGATCTCAACGACGGTCGTGACGCTGATGACCACAGCTGTACCCAAGGCGCAGGTTCTCTCTGATACGGTGAACCAGCGATTGCTTGTCATGGCGACTGCGGATGAACACGCTCAAATCGACCTGTTGCTCAAGTCGTTGGCCACCGCTGAAACCGCCGGAAAACAACTGAAGATCCACGAAGCCGATCGCATCGACACCGTCAGCGTCGCGGCGCTCCTGGCAACATTGACACCTCAGGCGACCGTCACACTGGATGCGGTGAACAAGCGACTCCTGGTGGTTGCGTCTGAGCAGGATCAGGTCAAAGTCGCCGAGGTGCTTGAGCAGGTTCAAACTGCGGAAGGCGATTCTCTCCGTTCGCTGAAATCCTATCCACTTCAGCCAAAAATCACATCGACAACGATTATTTCGCTGCTCACCGCATTGGTGCCGAAGGCGAGTGTGACGCCGGATGAAGTGAATCGCCGACTGCTGATCACGGCAACCGAGAAGGAACATACTCTGATTGAGCTGGTCATTCAGCAGGTGCAAATGGAGACGGTCGGAGTTCAGCCGCAGCTGAAGTTCTATTCGCTGAAGAAGGTTTCAGGCACGACATCGCTGGTGGTCCTGCAGTCGATAGCACCCCTCGCGAAAATCACATTCCAGCCAGGTGGAAACCGGTACAGCATCATTGCCACGGCTGACGATCACGCAGCCATTACTGCGACTCTTGAACAGCTCGAAGCCAATGCCGCTGATATCCAGCGCGATCTGAAGTTCTACGACGTTGCCAGTATCGGTGCGACGGATGCACGAACGCTGCTGGCTTCCACGTATGCCGACGTTACGTTCATTGCGACCGCCGAAGGCAACAAGCTGATGGCATGGGTGTCTCCGGATCAGGACGCACGAATTCGAGCGACGCTCGAACAACTCACCATGGAACACCCGTTCGAAACGACGCGCACGATGGACCTGTATTCGATCACGGATCTTGGCCCAACGGCCTCCACCGTTTTGGCTCAGGCCGTTCCAAAGGCGACAATCACGCCCGGAGCCCGAGCGGACCAGTTGGCAATTGTGGCCATAGCCGCCGATCATGAAAAGCTCAGGAAAGTGCTGGAGCAGCTTCAGCTGACAAAGTCCGTGCCGGCTCAGAAAGAACTGATGGTTTATCAGATCGCAGGGATCACTCCCGCATCCGTACTGCAGGTTCTTCAGCCATTGGTCGATGCCGATGTGCAGCTGACGGTTGATCCCACAGGTCAGCAACTGTTCGTGCGAGCGTTTTCCGACAAGCAGCAGCAGATCAAGGCGGTTGTCGGTCAGGTGACGGCAGCGCTGGCGGAGAAAGGAACTCGCACCACAAAGACGTATCTCATCGGCGCTCCCAATGCGGATGAAGCTCAGGAAGTTCTGCTGGCCCTGTTTCCGGATGCAAACATCGTGACCGATGCCGATCGTAAGATGATTGTCGCGACGGCCACAGCGGAACAGCATCTGATCATCGAGCAGATTTCCAGTCAGATGAAAGGCACGGCACTGGATGGTGACCAACCGATTCCCGCTGTTTACTCTCTCAAGAACGCCAGCGCGACAGAAGTGCAGACGCTGCTGCAGTCGATGTATTCGCGATTCGACAACGTGCGTCTGTCGGTGAATGAAAAAACGGGGCGTCTGGTGGTGCTGGCGAAAAAGGAACAGCAGGACGCAATTCGTCTCCTGATCGAACAACTGGATGCCGAATCAGACGCTCGGGTCAATCAGGAACTGGCGATCTTTCGACTGAATCAGCTCGACGGACTTGCGGTGCAGACAGCTCTGCAGCCGCTGCTGCCGAAGACCGCACAAGTCACTGCCGATCGCATTGGTCGCCAGCTCTTTGTCAGCGCATCAGCAGCAGACATGCCGGCGATACGTGAAATGGTACAACAGATGATCTCATCACAGGGCACCGGCGAGGGCCTGGAAACCCGCAGTTACCGCCTTCGTCCATTTGAAGCAGACGAAGCTCAGGAAGTGCTGGGGAAATTATTTCCGGATGCCACGCTGGTGACAGACGTTTCCCAGGAAATACTTGTTGCCACGGCGACGATTCCGCAACATGAAACGATCACCAAAGTGGTCCGGCAAATGACCAGCGCTGTGTCCGACGACAACGCTCCACAGGCGAAAGCGTACCCATTGCGCGCAGCCGACGGAGAGAACGCGGTTGAAGTTCTGGGCGCTCTGTTCAGTCGATCCGACAATGTCCGACTCTCATTCGACGAGAAAACCCGATCCCTGATTGCCGTCGCGCGCCCGGAGCAGCATACAATCATTCAGGGGTTGATCGACCAACTGGAACCCGGCGGTGCAGACGCCGGAAGCCGCACCCTGGAAATTTATGCTTTGCCCGGTGTCGATGGCCTCACAGCTGTGGAAGTCGCCAAAGGCGTCCTGCAGTCGATTGATCCATCGGCGACCGTGTCGTGGGAAAAAACATCAAAGCAGTTGATCGTCTCAACCACAGCTGCCGGCCAACAGGAAGTCAAATCGGCTGTGGAGCGGTTTCAGGACAACGATCCTCGCGAGATGGATGTTATCCAACTGCAAATGCTCAGCGCATCTTCAGCTCAAAACGCCATTGAAGGACTGTATGGTGACAGCTTCGCCAAGGATGGCGACTATCCGGTCATTCAGGCCGACGAAGATTCGCAGCAGTTGTTGGTGCGCGGTTCGAAGAAGCAGCTGCAGGATATTCGGATGCTGCTCGCCAAGATGGGTGAAACTGGTCTGACTGCAACCGGAGTCCCCGGAGAACCCGCCAATCGCAATCTGCGAGTCATCCCGATTCAGGGAGATATTGAACCGACGCTGCGCAAAATTCAGGACCTGTGGCCACGAGTTCGTCGCAATCCCATCCGGATTCTTCGCCCTGACGGCCAAACGCAACCCGCTGCTCCTGAACTCAAAGAAGACGGACAGTTTTCTGTTCCGGCTGAGTCCCTAAGTCCAGATGAGACAGACGATGCCGGAACCCCGATTGTGAAGAAAGACGAAACATCACAGGATCCCGCACCTCAGGCCTCGGCGTCCAAAACAAACGACTCC
>JAYSPO010001695.1:0-1549 GCA_043722015.1 Candidatus Kuenenia sp.
CTGAATGGTGCCAACGGTGTTGAAGCCGTACGAAGTTCGTCCGGTGTCGGAATTTCTGTGATCTATGTCGAGTTCGGTTTCAACACGAACATCTACAACGATCGCCAGGTTGTCAACGAACGCCTGCAACTGCTGCAGGGACGTTTGCCGGACGGTGTCACGCCACAACTGGCCCCGATCTCATCGATCATGGGGCAAATTCTGATGCTGGGGATGTTCAGCGAAGAGGACAAAACAGAACCGCTGGAACTCAGAACTCTCGCAGACTGGGTTGTCCGACAACGCCTGCTGACGATTCCCGGAGTCGCTCAGGTTTTTACGATGGGAGGTGGACGTAGGCAGTTTCAGATCCTTGTCGATCCGGAAAAACTATTGCGTTTCGGGGTTTCCCTGCAGCAGGTCAAAGATGCCGTTGTCAACAGCAATGAAAACGCGACAGGCGGTTATCTTGATCAACAGGGGCCAAATGAATTGCTTGTGAGGGCTTTGGGCCGCGTGCAGACGATCGAGGATATTGAACAAATTGTGGTCACGATCCGTGAAGGGCGGCCCATCACACTGGCCCAGATTGCGAAAGTCACCGCAGGAGCTCAAAGCAAACGCGGGGACAGTGCAGCTTATTCGAGAGATGATCTTAAGACCGGCGAAATTGCCGATCTGGCACCGGAGTCCCCGCCGCTCCTCGCTCCTCTTTCCTCCCCTCTCGCCCCCGGCTGGTCCGGTGGACCATGTGTTGTCCTGACGATCAACAAGCAACCGGGAGCTGACACTCGTGCGGTGACCGACAACGTGTTCAAGGCCATCGAGGACCTGAGTGCGTCACTGCCGAAGGACATTCGCGTAATTCCATTGTATTCGCAAAAATCCTTCATCGATCGAGCTATTGAAAACGTGATGATCGCTCTGCGCGATGGCGTGCTTCTGGTCGTCATTATTCTGGTGTTGTTTCTGATGAATGTGCGCACGACGTTTATCACACTGACTGCCATTCCCCTGTCCCTGGTCATTACGGCTCTGGTCTTCGCGATCAGCGGCATGTCAATCAATACGATGACGCTCGGCGGACTGGCGGTGGCCCTGGGTGAACTGGTCGATGACGCAATCGTGGATGTGGAAAATATCTTCCGAAGGCTCAACGAAAATCGTCATGCTGCAACTCCAAAGCATCCGCTGTTGGTTGTGTATCAGGCAAGTACCGAAGTTCGTAACTCGATCGTCTTCAGTACGATCATTGTGTGCATTGTGTTTATCCCGTTGTTCGCTTTAACTGGTATGGAAGGCCGCTTGTTCGCTCCTTTGGGCATTGCCTACATCGTGTCCATCGGAGCATCATTGCTGGTTTCACTGACAGTAACCCCGGCCCTTTCTTATATACTCCTGGGACACTCGAAAATTTCGGAGCATGGAGCGGACGGGTTTGTGCTGCGGTTTCTAAAGAGTATCGCGAGCCGGATTATTCGTTTCAGTCTGGCGTTCCCGCGTTTGAATCTGATTGTCGTCATAATCGGCGTTTTGATCTCTGCAGTGTTCGTAATGAATCTGGAGCGTG
>JAYSPO010001696.1:0-3820 GCA_043722015.1 Candidatus Kuenenia sp.
CCGCCTTCAGGCGGCATCCTCGCTGAAATCGCCAACGAATTCCGGCTAAAGCCGGGACTACAAGCGAAAAGCCCATTAAATCAACACCCCGCTAGCCGCGGGTAATTCGCCTGCAAAAAGCGGCGGCTAGCGCCTTGCCGCTCACAAGAATAGAGTCATCAGACAGACCCGCAAACTCCACTCCGCTTCCAGCGCAATCAACTCCAAATCCAAATGTCCGACCAACAAGCCACAACATCGCCGTCCCCTCGAACCATTTCCGGTCGCTGGCTGGTGATCGGTATGTTTGCCATGGGAATCACAGCGACGGGGCTGTTGTATGCGTACTCGACGCTGCACCTTGGGCCGTTCAAGCCACTCCAGGAGGCGATTGTTAAGGAATTCCCCGGTTCCTCTCCGCGTGTCGATGGAGGAAAAAAACGAATGCAGTTAGACACTCCGACGATCCTGCGCATCCTGATGAAGTCCGAAATTGATCCCTTGTCAGAGCATGAAGAGTCAGTTCGTAAAATGACGGCCATGCGAAACCGAATCGCTGAATTGGTCCGTGAAAATGTGACACTTCCGGATCTGGCGATCCTCGAACTGCACGTTTACAAGCTGCTCCAGGAAGATCAAATCCTCAAGCGATCGTACCGTCTGGATCTCAAGTCCGGCACTGATTGGATGGAGATTGATCAGCGTGGCGAGCCGATCAGGCCCTCGATGGATGGGAAGTAATTTTGCACGGTGGGAACAGTGTCGCAACGATGTTGACATCGCTCGCATAAGCTTAGCGGCGTTGTTTTCGATCATGTGTTGACCGGAATGCGAGTCGCGGAGCGACGTCGCCTACGTAGCTCAGTCGCTCCGCCGACTGAGATTCCCTGGTGCAGACATGGCGCTTCTCCGGCAGACGACTTACGGCGGTCGCACCGCAAACTGCGATTTCACCGGCCGCTTATTCCCGAAACATCGGAAAATTCGGAAAATCCTCTCCCGGATGCCGTATCCTGAGCAACCTGTGCTTGTTTCTCATCCTGCGCGGCGCCACTATGCCGTTTTCGGGGTTAATTGCTCTTGCTGCTCCTGACTCCAGTGGATTGTAAAAAGCCAAATCATGTCCGACATCTTTATCGAATGGGATCGTGACCGTGTGGTCGTCGCGCGTGGGCGAACCGATGGTAACCGCGTGGAGATCACAGAATCCCGGATCATTGATCGCCCATCTGACGCAGCAGATATGCTGGCGGTCGTGGATCAGTTGAAGCAATTTGCCGGTAGCACGACTGGCAAAAGCCGTCCGCAGGTCGCTCTCGTGTTCCCGCGACAATTCGTCACGATTCATCGGATTCAATTGCCACAGGTCACGGATGGTGAGTTGCCGGACATGGTCCGCATGCAGGCGACCATGCGCCTGACCGTACCGGTGGAATCCGTGAGCATGGATTTTGCACCGTTGCCTGTGATCGTCGGCAGCATGACCCGTGACGTACTGCTTGTCACGGCTCCCAATGATCAGGTGTCACAAGCTCGACGGACGCTCAATGAGGCAGGGCTGGAATTCAAAGAACTTCGCGTCAGTGCATTCTGCCTGGCTCAGGCTGCCGCTCGAGCTGGGATTCTGACGGAGAGTACAGACGCTTCTTTGGTGGATGTCGTCGTGCTGATGCGTCGGGATTTTATTGAAGTCACATTTCTCCGTGGCACAGCCGTATTGTATTCTCACAGCGGAAGTTCATGGTCGTCCGCCGACGCGATCGAACGAACTCTGCGATCTGAACTCACCCGCGCCCGCATGTCGGCTGCGGAGTCGCTGGGCGATCACAAGATCCGACGCATTCTGCTGATCGGAGAAGCAGATGCAACCAATGCTGTCTCGGATCAACTGGCTTCGCGGTTCGACTCGGCCACGATCGAACGCATTGATCCGGCAACCTCGTTGGTTCATGGCAAACTGACAGAGGGTATCACGGCCACCGATGTTGTAGCCTTGGCTGGCGCGATTCAGGGAGATGCCAAATCCGTCGTCGCTGCTGTCGATCTGATCAACCCGCGCAGGGCTCCGGAGAAGAAAGATTACCGTCGCATTGCCGTGTTGGGCGGTTCGTTGGCTGCTCTGCTGCTGTTCGCCGCTGTGTACTTCTGGCGACAGGGGCACATCAATGAACTGACTGTCAAAAGAGACATATTGCTGGCGTCGAACAATGCCATCCAACAGAAACTTACGGCGGGCGAATCAGAACTCAGTCAGGCTGGCAGAATCGGTGAATGGGTTGATCGCGATATTGAATGGCTGGACGAAGTCGTACGTCTGCAGGCTGTGCTGCCAAAAACCGATCGTTTCTTTGTCGATAATTTCGAGTTTTCAACAGTTCAAAGAGATGGCAGGGGAATCATTAAGCTGCAAGGGTTTGCCAAAACCAACGCCGACATTGAAGAGGGCGGACGACTGCTGACGGAGGCAGGGTATGGCGTCAAAGCGTATACACCGAGGCTGGAACCCGCGAGCGGGGCTCCGGAATATGCCATCAAGGTCGAGCTCGAACTGACGTTGCCGGAAGCGAACGAAGACCAGTGATCGTGATTGGGCCCTGCACGGCATAAGCAGCCGCAATTCAACGGAAAATGTAATGGACGATCAAAAACGCACGAAAATCCTGGCTGGCGGACTGACTCTGGTCATCCTCGTCTTCCTGCTGCGCTCGAAAGTCGATGGCTGGCTGCGCGGACCGATTCTGAAGCTGCAGACGGAAGTGGCTGCTGCTGAAACATCAGCAGTGACTCTCGAAGCCGAAGAGATTCAGTTGAAAGTTGCTCAACGCAATCTGGAAGACTGGAAGGTCATCAGTCTGCCACCCGATGTGGATATTGCTCAACGACTCTATCGCGAATGGGTTCAGGCACTCGCTGAAGAATGTGGCTTCAGCCGCATCGAAGTTGTCCCGGCATCCAAGTCGACTCAGAACGAATTCAGTACGGTTACAGTCGAAGTCCGCCGTGCGGAAACCGATCTGCAGGGACTGACAAGGTTCCTGTACCTGTTTGATCAAGCCGATCTGCTGCATCGTATTTCGTCGCTGACAGTCGATAGCCCCAGCCCGAAAGGCAATCCGCGTCTGACAATTTCGTTTACAGCGGAAGGCATGAGTGCCGACGGAGCAGAAGACCATCAGGAATTGCTGGCCCGTACGCTGCTCACGACCGCCGTTAAGGAGACCGACCAGACCATCGTCGCAGCGACGAGTGATCTTTTTCCGATCGCTGAACCACCCGAAGAATTTGAACCGTTTCTGGTTCGTATCGATCGCGAATTGTTGAGAGTTGTAGCAGTCACAGAATCCGGCTGGCAGGTTGAACATGGTGCAGAGGGTACCCAGGCCGCAGCGCATGAGACAGATGCCATTATCGAATTGTTTCCGGTTGCATGGGATCGCCTGGAAAAAACGCAGGATCAGTACGCTGCGTTCGTGAAAGCGTCGCCCTTTGTGATTCCTTCGCCACCTAAAAAGTTAACACCACGGATCACCGGTGTTTCTGATAAGACGATCAAGCCGGGTGAAGAAGTTAAATTCACGGCCAAAGCAGATGGGCTGGATCCGGAATTCGGAGCCGCTCAGTTTGCCCTGTCGGATCCCGCTGAGGGTATGACCATCGACGCCGCGTCCGGTGAATTCCTGTGGAAACCCATGGCCGAGCTGACTCCCGGTGACTACACCACCACCGTGCTGATGACGCAGGAAAAGAACGCCGACGTCAAGGCCGACTCCAAACTAAAAATCACGATCAAGCAACCAAATACTGCGCCCACAATCACGCTGACTGAATCAGCGATCGTCGT
>JAYSPO010001697.1:0-2181 GCA_043722015.1 Candidatus Kuenenia sp.
GTCTCGCCGATCAACGCCTGTTCTTCAGTCAACTGGGCACGCAGGGTGCGATTTTCATTGCGGGCCTGCGCGAGTCCGGTCTGCAGTGAATCGCGTTCCTGCAACTGCGTCAGCGACACCGCAAGTTGATTCGAGACGGCGAGCGTGAATTCCAGATCGTGTTTGTCGAGCGGATTATCGGGATTGGTGGAGTACAAATGAATGAGTCCCAGGACTCGATCCGGAGCGATGATCGGTGCGCAGATGACGCTGAGTGCTTTCATTTCACCGAGGCTGTCAAAGAATGACAACTGATTGTGATCCCCGACGTCGCACGCCAGAATGGCCTCGCGTTTCGAAAGCACGACGCGCGACAGATTGTCGGACACTCGACGATACGGCAGGTCTTTGCGACTCTCGTACGCGACAACCTGTAAATCTGCCGGACACGGTTGCGGCGATGCGTCCGGCCCGGCCAGCAGGATGGCAGAAATGCTGGCCACGGTTTCTCGGGCAAGATTTGCGAGCACGACTTCCGTCAGCTGTTGACGCGTGCGGGCCGTTCCCATTTCCAGACCCAGCCGATACAGCTTCGCCAGTTCCGAAGCGTAGTTTGCATCCGGGCGCTGACCATTGCCAGCGGTCAGAAATTCCGGTGTCGCTGTGCGATGCAGGATGCTGGGTTCCTGCACAGTGCCGACAGCCGTCGCCGTAGCAGAAGTCACCCGATCTCCCGGTGTTGCCACATCTGGTGGGGAAAACTGGGCCGATTCGAGACTGGTCGTGAATGCCAGGCGACAGTCTCCAATGCCGATCACGTCTCCGGATTCAATCGCCGTATCGCCACTCACAAGGTGTTCGTTGATGTTGGTTCCGTTTCGACTACCCAGATCGCGCACGCGCCATTCGCCGCCGGAGTGGAAGACTTCACAGTGGTTCCGGCTGCACGCATCATCCTGGAGGACAATGCGATTCGTGGCCGATCTGCCGATTGTGGTCACCTGACCTTGTCGCAGACGTACCACGTCTCGCCAGATCGCACCGTCCCACGTGAGCAGGAAGGCGATTTCGTCAGTGGACAGCACAGGGACTTTGGGGTCTGGCATAGTGCGCAAATCTCAGGGTGTTGGCTCAAATAACGACGATCATTGCCTACCAGTGTGGACAACCGAAGGAAGATTTTCCACTGACTGACTATCTACGCTGCTCAAAGGCGTGCGATCGTGGATCTTTGTAGGCCGGACCGAACGGAGTGAGTTCCGGCATTTCGGCCGCCGGAACGCGCGTTGCTCGGTCCGGCCTACAAGTCAAATTGATCAATCAACGCATCCCGACAATCTTCCGTGACTGCACCCTTCAGAACGAACGGGTGCAGTCGCGGATGATTGTTAAAGTAGGTCCTTTCTGCCGGAAAGGACTTTCGCCGCAAGGCGAACCGCCATGGGTCGCACATCCGCTCCACGTCGCAGCGTGGTCGTCCTTTCGACCGCGACTCGTCGCTGGTCGCGGCGTGGCCGCGAAGTCCTGCTCGGCAAGCAGGACCTACCGAAGTCGGCGACTGCACCCTTCAGAACGAACACAAAATTCTCGGAAAGTTGCATCTGAACCTCAGAAGACTTACTGTGCTGCGGAATGGTCCGGTTCTGGAGCTTTTCTGCAAGGGTATTTTATGCGTCGGCTGTCTTTACTGATGAGTGCCTGCGTTCTCGGCAGCCTGTTTTCTGCGGAGGCATGGGCTCAGAACTGGACGCGTTTTCGAGGCGACAACGGGACCGGGGTCAGCGATCTGAAAGGCATACCATCCACCTGGAAGGACAGTGATTATGCCTGGAAAATCGATCTGCCGCACGTCGGACATTCATCGCCGATAATTTGGGAAAAAACGCTGTTTGTGACGTCGGCCACGGAAGGCGGCGGTGAGCGCTTCGTACATTGTCTGGATGCTGATTCCGGACAGGAACGCTGGCAGGCGTCGATCAAACTGCATGAAAGTAAGAAGCACCAGAAGAACAGTTGGGCGTCCAGCACGCCTGTCACGGACGGCGCACGAGTCTATGTCCTGTTTGCGGACGATGCGCGGCTCCTGGTCGTGGCGTGGAATTTCGATGGTAAAGAAGCATGGCGGCGCGAACTCGGAGCGTACAACAGCGAACACGGACTCGGGGCGTCTCCGATTCTCCACGAAGGCCTGTTGATCATTCC
>JAYSPO010001698.1:0-3397 GCA_043722015.1 Candidatus Kuenenia sp.
GGCGTGCAAGTGTTGCTCGGGGACGGATCAGTTCGCTTCATCTCTGAGAACATCGACTCAGGCAATTCTAGTTACAATGGCGGCGAGGTTACCGGAGGAAGAAGTCCATACGGCATATGGGGGGCTCTTGGCTCAAGGTCCGGCCAGGAAGTTCTTGGAGATTTTTAGTCATGGATGGATGGCTAGTCCGTTTGCTTGAAACTTAAGTTGTGGTCCTGACGTTTTGTCGGGATGTTCGGTAACGTTTGGTTCGGCAGGACAAGCACGTATTGATGCATGAGGTCGGTGGCTGCTTTCGCAGCCACCGACATTTTTTTTGGTGCTCCGACCGATGTCCAAACGCATCTTATTTTGGATCGCAGTTGTGGTGGTTGTGGTCGCGGCAGCAACCGCATGGCAGCGGTTTCGAGTGGTCGATCCTCTGACGGAACTTTCGTTCGCAAAGAAAGAACAATTCCGCAGTCCTGATCTCGCTTATGGACGATGCGTTGAAATTCTCAAGTCGGCACCGGACGAACTCGCGGTTCTGATGTTGGCAGCTGACCTTGCCGAACGACTGGAACAGTTGCCGGCAGCGCTGGACCATTATCAGCGTATCATCGCGTTATCGCCGCAAGATACCTGGGCAATCCAGCGTGTCGCAGAAATCTCCTTAAAACTCGGCCGTCTCAATGAAGCTCGCCGGGCCATGCTGGAATTGACGCTCATCGACCCCGGTAACCCGGCATTCCAGCGTCAATACGCGGATCTCCTGCTTGTTCTGGGCCGACGATTCGATTCACTGGCACCGCTGTTCACACTTGTTCGCAGCAGGAATTTCCTGCTGGATGAACTGGTAATGCTGGGTTCAACGGAGGAATTGCTTGAAGACCGCAAGATCCTCGAACTCGCGTTGAATCAAGACTCTGAGAAGGCAGCCGCAATGACGGCTTTAGGACGTCTGGAAGCGTACAGCAACAGATATTCTGAAGCTGTCAGTTTACTCGCGAAGGCCGTTGAAAGCGGAATTAATGTTCCCGATGATGCCATTCCCGCGCTGGGTCGCGCATTGCTGGCCGAGAATGACGTCGAACAACTGCAACTTTGGGCAGCGCGCGATGCACCGAATGCAATGGAGCATCCGGATACGCGGTTTGTCCTTGGTCAGCTGAGTGTTAAGGCTGGCAATCTTCAGGATGCGGTGAATCACCTTAACAGGGCCATTCAACTGCAGCCGAATCATCGGGCGGCGTGTCAACTGATGGGTTCCATCTACGCGGAATCGGGCGATACCGACTTCGCGCGGCAACTTCTTGACCGGGCTGTTGCACTGGACGAGGCGGAACGATTGTTGCGTCGATTGCTCTTTAAACATCGTGAAGCCGCACTGATGCGACGTGCTGCGGAACTCATGGAGCAACTTGGCCGACCGACGGAAGCATGGGCTTGGTGGATTGCGTTGCAGACATATCATCCTCGGGATTCGTTCGGGGCTGCCGAGAATGCCGCGCGGCTCAGCGAGCGTGCTGCGGCAGCCCAAAGTCAGGTCGAGCGAGACGTGGTTGATCGGCTTGATTATCGAGGCCGGGTTGTGGATTCAGGACGAAGTAGCGAAACCTTAGAGACATCGCCGGACTTGCATCTGACAACCAGCCGGATTCGATTTGCAGACCTCGCACCGCAGCTTGGCCTTTCGACTCCGTACTTCGGCGGTTTCGGAGCGGAACCACGCGGGCTTTGGCTCTATCAGGTGAACGGCGGGGGCGTCGCAGTGACTGACATCGACGGCGACGGTCAACCAGATCTCTTTTTTGTCCACGGAAGTGCCTTGCCTCCGGACGGGGACCTTCGGAGTAAAAATCGAATGTACCGCAACCGGGACAGGATTCGTTATGACGATATTTCGAGTGTTTCTGGCGCAGATTTTTCCGGACCAGGTCAAGGCACTTCTGTCGGAGATTGCGACGCGGACGGTTTTGAGGACCTGTATATTGCCAACATCGGTGCGAACCAACTGTTGCGCAATAATGGTGACGGTACTTACTCAGATTTTACTCCGCCAGTTGTCAGGCAGCTTACAAACTGGACCACAAGTTGCCTGATGGCTGACTTGAATGCGGATGGCTTCGATGATTTGTATGACGTGAATTATCTTGCCGGAAATGAGCCGTTTGTGCATTCCTGTTTAAGCGGAACAGACCGACTTGTGCGTGCGTGCGGCCCGGATATCTTTCAAGGTGAGGCCGACCAATGCCTGATGAACGACGGGGCCGGTGGATACACCAACGTCACAGCTGAAGCCGGGATTCAGGACGGTAGAGGTCCGGGATTGGGCATCGTGGCGGCAGACTTCGATGAATCCGGAACTTTGGATTTGTTTGTTGCAAATGACATGACCGCAAACTGGTATTTCGTGAACAACGGAACGAAAAACGATGGCATACCGCAATTCACTGAAGAAGCAATTCTGCGCGGTTGCGCATTGAACGGGGTCGGTCGCGCAGAAGCCTGCATGGGAGTCGCTGCAGGTGATGTCACCGAAGATGGATACCTCGATCTGTTCGTCACCAACTTTTTGGAGGAAACGAATACTCTTTATTCCTTTTCTGAGCAAGGGTTTTTCGAAGACGTAACGGCAGTTTCCGGTGCGGCCGCAGGATCCCTGAATATGCTCTCGTTCGGCACGCAATTTGTCGATGCGGATCTCGACAGTCATCTGGATGTTGTGCTTGTCAACGGTCATGTCGATGACTATTCTCACCTGAATATCCCCTGGAAGATGTTGCCAGCAGCATATCAAAACAAGGGATCCGGACGGTTCCAGTCACTGCCACAGGATTCGATGGGAGGCTACGGAACGGTTCCCCGACTTGGGCGCGCCATGGCACGGCTCGATTGGAATTCGGACGGGAAAGATGATCTGATCATCACCCACCTTGACGGACCGCCTGCACTGCTGTCAAATTGCACCGAGTCCGGTGGCAATTTCGTTTCACTTTGTCTGTCCGGGACAGTCTCCAACCGCAGCGGCATCGGTACGGTGATTCGTGTCGGATTTTCGGAAAAGGACGATCAACCAGAAACTGAGCGAGTCTTTCATCTGTCAGCTGGTGATGGCTTTTACTGTTCAAACGAGCGAAAAGTCACGATCGGACTCGGCAGCGCTCAGACAATTCGACGGATCAGTGTAAAATGGATTTCAGGCGGCGAGTATCAATTCGAAGATGTCGCCCCCGGATGTGCGTATCGCATCGTGGAAGGCCGGTCGAAATTGTATCGCATGGATGAGCGGGTCGTCAGCGACTGATGATGATGGATATCAGTAACGGTACTCGGTTTGATCGCCACTTGCATCAGCCGCAGTGCGTTAGCGCCGGGTTTTTCATTAATTTTGGTTCTTCTCGGAATTTAGTGGGTG
>JAYSPO010001699.1:0-1658 GCA_043722015.1 Candidatus Kuenenia sp.
CGGCTCGATCGCTTTCGGCAGGAGGCGGAAATCATCCAGCGGCTGGCTCATCCAAACATTGTGCGGCTGCATTCGGTGGAACATGTGGCGGGGCATCACTTCCTGGTGATGCAGTTGATCGATGGCATCAGTCTGGATCGAGTTGTAGGCAGTATCAGCACTCACAATTCCTCGTCAGCCCGAACGACGATCGAAAGAGATCAGCGACCTTCGCAATCAAAGGATTCTTCGTCCGCTGCCAACGACGAATGGCTCAACGAAAAGCTGTTTGGCCAGGGTCAGGATCGATTTCGCTACATCGCTACTTTGATTCAACAGGCCGCGCAGGCAATGAGTTATGCCCATTGGCAGCGCGTGGTTCATCGAGACGTCAAGCCATCAAATTTGCTGGTGGATCGAAACGATGTGCTGTGGATCGCCGACTTTGGGCTGGCACAGATTCAGGGCGAGCACGGGCTGACTGCCACCGGCGATCTGTTGGGGACTCTGCGATACATGAGCCCCGAGCAGGCCATGGCCAGTCGCGTTACCGTGGATCATCGCACCGACGTGTATTCGCTCGGCGCGACACTGTATGAGTTGCTTTGCGGCGATGCCGCGTTTCAGGCGGACGATCGAAAGGAACTACTGCGGCAAGTGCTGTTCGATGAGCCAACGGCCCTGAAAAAGAAAGACGCTGACATTCCCGTTCCGTTGCAGATCATTGCCGAAAAGGCCATGCGGAAAGATCCGCGTCAGCGATATTCGACAGCCGGCGAAATGGCTGACGACCTGTTTCGGTATCTGTCTGACAGTCCGATTCGAGCGCGGCCCATGCGATTCTGGGAACCGGCATTGCGGTGGTGTCGCCGCAATCCGGCACTCGCCGTTTCGCTCCTGACGGTCGTGACGCTGATCGTCGTGCTGGCTGCCGGACGGTTCATCTACATTGAACTGGACCAGCGCCACGAGCAAACTTTGACCTTGCTGCAGCGAACCGCATCGGCCGAGCGGGAATCGCAGGCGTTCGCCCGTCTACGCGATGTTGCTCGTTATCGCCAGACCGGGCTTGCCGGACTTCGTGACCGCATGACGTTGCTGGAGCTGGATGCAAACTCGCTGAGCGAAAGTGCGAAAACAGAACTGCGGAACGAATGGCTGTCCTGCATGGCTCGGGCGGACTGGAGTTTCACCAGATCAATTCCGTGTGCGTCGCCCATTGCCGCGCTGGATCCTTCAGGAGAGTTTCTGGCAGAACTCGCCGACCCTGCTGGTGCGCAGCAGATTTGCATTCGTTCGCTTGCAAACCCGTCCTCTTCAACACTCTGCGCTCCGGCAGGTTTTGATATCAAAGCCATCTGGTTCAGTCGGGCTGGCAAATTTCTGGTGGCAACAGACCTCCAGGGCAACTGGCAGATATTTCGCACGCGCGATGGATTCAAACTGTTCGATATCCCGCAGCTTGCCCTTGGATGTGATCTCTCCGATGCGACCGAGCAAATCGTGTTCTGGCATGTGACTCCGGTGGTGATGCTGGCGACTTTGAACGGAGATGTTTCAACGCCGCCGTTTCAGACTTTCGATCTCACAAGCCCCGCGTCTTTTGTCCGATTCAGCCCCGATGGCAGCCAGCTGGCAATGCTCGATCGGCCAGGTTCGTCGAAACTTACGCTGATGAA
>JAYSPO010001700.1:0-5806 GCA_043722015.1 Candidatus Kuenenia sp.
GAAGACGGGCTCCGTCAAACGGCAACGTGGATGAGCACTCTTTCTGACCTGAGCGCTTACGAGCAGTCATCGAAAAGGTATCAATTGGATACCAGACGCAGCGTCAGTGCGATTGTTGCCTGCTACAAGGATGGGCAAGCCATTCCGATCATGTACCGACGACTGAAAGACACTTTCCAGAAACTGAACGTGGATCACGAAATCATCTTTGTGAATGACTGCAGCCCTGATGATTCTGAAGAAACGATTCGACGATTGTCACAGGATGATCCACGGGTGATCGGGATCTCTCATTCGCGGAACTTCGGATCGCAGGCGGCCTTCATGAGCGGTTTGCGGATCGCAAATAAGAACTCGTGCGTCCTGCTGGATGGAGATCTTCAGGATCCACCGGAACTGATTGAACAGTTCGTCGCCAAGTGGCGAGAAGGCTTCGATGTCGTTTATGGTCGCCGGGTAAAACGTGATGCAACGCTGTTCATGCAGTTTGCTTACAAGGCGTTCTATCGAGTCTTCGATTACTTTTCCTATGTGACCGTGCCCCACGACGCCGGCGATTTTTCTCTGCTCGATCGCAAAGTCGTGAAATCACTGACACAATTCGCGGAACGGGATCTCTTCCTTCGTGGCCTGCGAGCCTTCGCCGGTTTCAAGCAGGTTGGCGTGGATTACCGCCGCCCCGAGCGCATGTTTGGTCGCAGCACGAATAATCTCATCAGAAATCTGGGCTGGGCGAAAAAAGGAATTCTGAGCTTCAGCAATACGCCACTCAACATCTTAAGTGTCATGGGCGGTGGGCTTTTGCTGTTCACATTCGCCCTGGCTGTCGTGCAGGTACTTCTTCGTGTGTTTCGTCCGGACTGGGTCCCGCAAGGGATCACAACCGTGCTGCTGGCGATCATGTTCTTTGGCTCGTTGTCAATTTTTGCGACGGCGGTGCTCGGCGAGTATCTGGCCAAGGTTTTTGAGGAGGTCAAACACCGACCGCTCTATATTCGGCGCAGCATCGTCCGCTCAGGGGAGATTCGCGATGCAATGGATGAAATCGCGGAGGGCGGAAAAGGATGACACCGCCTTTGCTTCCGCATCGCGACAACCTGATCCATCGCAGCCGTGAACCATGGTGCCCGCCGGTCTTTCGGCATCCTTCAAAAAGACGGTTCGACTGGATGGCGGCCCTCAGACGTTTTCCCGACTTGCAGGCGGCATCGATTTGGCGGGACCTGAAGGTCCTGTTGACAAGCTGTCAAGGTGCAGTTCTGGACGTTGGCTGCGGTGCTCAGCCCTATCGTTCGTTGTTGCCTTCCGGAGTCCATTACGTCGGGATCGACACGACGGACGCTCATTCGCATTTTGGCTACTCAATGCCGGACACACTCTACTTTGATGGTACAACATGGCCAATTGCGTCAGGAAGCATCAATACCGTGATTGCCACCGAAACACTCGAACATGTTGATCGGCCTCAGAGTTTTCTGTCCGAGGCCAGACGTGTTCTGAAACCCGAGGGATGGCTGGTTCTGACGGTTCCGTTTTCCGCGAGATGGCATTTCATTCCACATGACTACTGGAGATTCACTCCCAGTGGCCTGAGGACCGTCCTGACCGATGCCGGCTTTTCGGTACCGGTCGTCTACGCCAGGGGAAATGAAGTGACTGTCGCCTGCTACAAAGTCATGGCAATTTTGTTGCTGCTGCTGCTCGGCCAATGGGATTTTCCGTTGACCAGATGGATCGCGAGAATGACGGGGGGGGTTCTGCTGCCGATGGTGTTTGGCCTGGCAATCCTCGGTCAGTTGTCGCTGCGTTCTCGTGGTGGTAACGACTGCCTGGGATATACAGCAATTGCATCAAAACCAGCCCTGAAGCCGCAGGAGGTTTGACTTGATCGACCGTCTCTGCCCGCTTTGCGGTGAATCGCATGTCTCCGCCCTTTTTGCGGAAGCGCGCTTTGACCCCGCCCGCCTCGGTGAGTTCGCGTATGCATCTCGCAAGCTGCCCGAATACATGCATCACCGGCTCATGCAATGCAGCCGTTGTGATGTGATCTATGCCAGTCCTGTCCCGGACACGTCAGAACTTGAGTCCGCTTATGAAGCCGCTGCTTTTGACAGTCAGCAGGAAGCGGCATACGCAGCAAGAACGTACATCAAATCACTGCGAAGCGTCTGCGGTCGACTTCCCGATCGCGTCGGTGCGCTGGATATTGGGGCAGGAGATGGTGCGTTTTGCGGGGAATTGACGTCGATCGGCTTCTCTGATGTGACTGGACTGGAGCCCTCCTCTGCACCAATCGCGGCTGCAGCCGAGAATCTGCGTGCCTGTCTGCGCCAGGAGATGTTCGCTCCAGGACTTTTTCCACCCGAGCAGTTTTCACTGGTGACGTGTTTTCAGACGATTGAACACGTCTCGTCTCCTGCACAATTGTGTCATGAGGCCGTTCGATTGCTCAAGCCAGGAGGAGCTCTGTGCCTTGTTGCTCATAATCGGCGAGCGTTATCGTGTCGATTGCTTGGGCGACGGTCGCCAATCTTTGATATTGAGCACCTGCAGCTCTTTTCACCGATGAGTTTGCAACGCCTGTTGGCAGAAGCAGGATTGCGGTCCATCGTCGTAAAACCTATGTACAACCGATACCCGATTTCCTACTGGACCAGGCTGTTTCCGTTTCCGTCAACGATCAAGACAGCCTTGCTGTGGTCACTCAGGGCCAGCCGCACCAGTGACATCCCTCTGATGCTGCCGGCGGGCAATCTCCTGGCCTATGGATTTCGCTGATTGCTGTTTGCAAATTCCGTGGTGGCATTTTTTAGAGAACCGAATCGTTGACCGTTACATCGCAAATTGACTTGTCCATCGTTGCTGCAGAGGCATCAGACCAAATGCCGCGGTGGAAGCGGGATTTCGCACTTGTCACGGGACTGACGGTTATTATTCAGTTTGCACTGTATTGGCCTTCGTTTGTCGGACATGGAGTGCTTCTTCCCGTGCATATTCTGACCAGGCCGGGAATCTATCTTCCTCAGGTTCAACAAGATCATCAGTTGCCAAACTACGGTCGCTCGGATCTCGTGCAGGTCAGCGAACCTCATCGCTGGTTCATGGCTGCGGAATATCGCGATGGCAGAATTCCCATTTGGACACCCTACGCTTTCTGCGGAACGCCACTGGCAAGAGCCCCCATCTTTTCTCCGTTTGAGTTGCTCTATGTGCTATACCCCAGCCCGCGCGTGCTGCCATGGATTCAACTGGCAACAGCGATCGTGGCAGCCACCGGCGCGTGGCTTTTCGCCTGCAGAATTCTGAGACTAGGATCTGTGGCCGCGATCACTTGTGGATTGGCCTGGCCGCTGACAGGATTTCTTACGCTTTGGCAGGGCTACGACCTGAGCTACCCGGTTGTTTTTTTCCCATGGCAATTGCTGGTCACCCAGGCATTAATTGACAAAGTGAGTTCCCGTCGCATCGTAAGTCTTGCCTTTGTCACCGCGCTCACACTTGTCAGCGGGCCGGTCGATATGGCTGGCCTCGTACTGCTTGTCAGTGGAATCGTCTGGGTGTGGCACCTTGCAGCTCGGTGGCTGATCTGTCGCAACGCTGGGTCAATTGCTGGTTTGGCAGCGGCGACAATTATTGGCTGGTCGTTGGGATTTTTTCTGGCAGCTCCAGCCTGGCTGCCTGCTGTTGACTATGTCAAATCTGGAACACGAATCACGGCTCGCAACGATGGAAAAGAAGTAAGGCCACCGATCGGATGGAAGGCATTGCCACTCGTCGTCTTTCCGGAAGCGTTTGGAACGGAGAAAGATAATACCGTATTTGTGCATGAGAGCGGCGTGCGCCTGGAGAGTTCAGCAGGAGCCTATGCAGGCTGCATTTCCCTTCTGTTTGCACTTCCCTGGGCGTGGTTTGACAGAAAACGCCGTTCGTGGTTTTTCTGCCTGCTCCTGATTTCGATCCTGGGCATCGGCTGGCAAATCAATGTCCCAGGACTTGTTAGTCTCTGGCGACTCCCCGGATTCAAAATGTTGTCACCAAGCCGAATGGTCTTTGCGATGGCTTGGTCAACTCTGACACTTGCCGCCATGGGGATGGAGCAATTCGGAAAGTCGTTCGACGGGCCTCGAAGCCGATTGCTGCATATTCCCGGGATTGTAACGATCGGATGCTGGTTGTGGTGTCTCGCCGGTCTTTTCACCTGGCCAGATAAGCTCCGCACACTCCTTCCGCACGGTCAGCAAGGCCTGACTCTGGCCCGGATTCAATCAAGTTTTCAAACCGAATACCTGCATGAACTTTGCTGGCTGTCGTGTGTGTTCGTCATCTGGTTTTTGACTCTTCGTCGCCTCGTTCCTGCGTCGAGACTCACACCCATTGTCGGACTGCTCATGATTCTGGAACCATTCCTGCATTGCTGGAACCTTCATCCACAACCCGATCCGAAGTTGTACTATCCACGACTACCCGCTTTGGAATTCATCCAGCGTTCAGCACCCGGCCGAGTGCTCGGCGTAGAATGCCTGCCGCCGAAATTGCTGGAGTCCCATCAATTGAGAGACATTCGCGGGTACGATGGCGTCGATCCGCTCGCCTACGTTCAGCTTTTGTCGCTTTCGTATGATCCGCAACGAACGTCGGCTCCGGAATATGCACGGACCATGTGGTATTTCCCCGAATTCCGCGAATCCGCCACTCAGAGGAATTCGTTTCAACTCCACCCCATTCTCAACATGCTTGGCTTGCGTTACATCGTTTGCAATGAATCAGTGGCTATTCCGGATCCTGTTTTTCAGGGTGGCGGCTACAAGGTGTATCTTAACAACAATGCTCTGCCGAGAGCCTGGATTCCACCACACCATGAGCGGTTACCATCAACGGATGCCTTACTGCAATCCATGCGGGACTGGAGTTTTGATCCTGCACAGCGGGCATTCACGTCAGAATCCAGAGCAGACATTCCGGATGGCGGCCGTGGCAGTGTCGAACTGATCAGCGACAATCCACGATTCATGTCGCTGACGGCCACAATGGAGACGGCAGGCCTGCTGGTAATTGGTGACCGTTTTGATGACGGGTGGAAAGTGACCGTCGATGGTGAGCCTGCGGAATTGCTTTGCGTCAATCATGTGTTACGCGGTGTTGCGATTTCGAAAGGCAGACATGCGATTGAATTGCACTACAGTCCTGCGGCATTTGTGCTGGGAGTGCGTTTGTTTCTTGCCGCAGCAGTCATCCTGCTGGCAATGCTCGTCTGGTCCTGTCGCAATCTAATTCTGACACTCCGCGCACGCGAGTAAGTTGGCTTTGTGGGGTGCAACGTATGGTCCAGCCTGGCGATGATGTGTTTCTACGAGAGCTCTGCCGTTCGCGTTTGAAAACCCCGATCGGTGTGCTGCTTTGTGTCTTTCTGATCATGGTATATGTCAGCGTCTCTGGCACCTGGCAGACTGACGATGTGATTGCAGGGTTGAGGCTGGTTGGCATTCTCTGGTTGCCGCCCGCGTTTCTGATCTACAGATGGATTCGATGCACTTGTGTGGATTCCATTGAGGCTTTGACACTGTCGGCGGCAGGCAGTTTTTCCGTGATGACCGCTGTCAACTGTTTTTTTTTCACTCTGGCCGTCTGGTGGCCCTCGGCCGCACTGCTTTGGCCTGCGACAATCGCCGGATGTGGGTTTTCCGCAGCTGCGATTGCTGTCAGGTCCGCCTGGCGGGTTTGGAGAAACGCTGAAATCAGTAGCCGCCAGAGACAGTTGCCATGGCTCTTGATCTTTCTGATCATTGGTTCGCTGGCTGTCACGGCC
>JAYSPO010001701.1:0-1574 GCA_043722015.1 Candidatus Kuenenia sp.
ATGTCGCTGATTACGTTCTGATTCGCCCCACCAGCCGATGCGGACGTCGTCCATGCCGGATTTCTCAATGGCCTTCATGCGGTCACGCACGACCTGCACGGGCATAGCGGATACATATTCGGCAATCAGTTCTCGCAGCAGTTTCTGCTGTTCCGGAGACATGTCGGCGTACCGCAACCCAACGGCTTCTGTCACGACCGGCTGAGCCTCCCCGGCACCACGAATATCGTCCGGTGCCACATTCGCGATCCACATCTGCTTCCGCTGCGCTTCGGTACATGACTTCAGAATATCGCGTGCCAGATCTTCGCGTTTGCCGAGGACTCGCAGACTGCGTTTCGGACCGCCATCGATAAGTCCTGGATTGGCTCCGAAAAACTCCGGCGTGCTGCTGACGATGACACCGTCCTGGATCATGAAATTCAGAGACAGGTGATGACCTTCAAAACGCCAGCCCCATTTGCCGGTTGGGCCAGGCGTGCCGAAAATTGTGATGTGGTACTTGTGAGGATGTCGGCGGTTGCGGCGATATTCTTCTTCGCCTTCTTCGAACAGATACAACACTTCTTCCAGACTGCGAACCTGTAGCGTTTTTGCGTACCCGGCTGCTGAAAGTCCTGTTTTCACCAGTTCGTCAGCGGCTTTGCGCGGTTCGCCGAACAGGTCCCACAGAACAACGCCGTTGCGATCGCGTGGGATGAAGTGCCAGTTGAGTCGTTCCGGATCGTCGTACGAAAACATCATCTTCTGCTTAAGTTGAGCGGGCAGGATTTCGGCCAGCTTTGTGGCGGCAACTGCCATGCTCACGCCGGGGCGTTCACTGCCATCGTCGGCGCAGACGGTTTGGCTGACGGGCAAGAGAGCCATTGTCAGCAGAAACAGGGATGTTGAGTTGGTGAGCCATTTCATAGTCATGATCCGTGGGAGTTTGAGGTGGGAAAATTTGTTGGTCAGAAGTCTGTACGACAATTGCCGTTGAGTGCCGTTGAGTGCCGTCGAGATTGAATGGTCGCTGATCAGCCTGGCGGCCATGACATTGGCCTGCCCCCAAGAATATGAATGTGCAGATGGTAGACGCTCTGCCCACCGTCCGCACCCGTATTGACGACAGTCCGATAACCGCCATCAAGACCGAGAATATCGGCGACTTTGGGAACCGTCAGCAGCAGATGTCCACAAAGTTCCGCATCGACCGGATCAAGTTGACACAACGAGACAATCGGCTTTTTCGGAATGAGCAACACATGCACAGGAGCCTGAGGAGTGACATCGCGAAACGCCAGACACAGATCATCTTCGTAGACGATATCTGCCGGTATTTCGCGATCGATAATTTTCAGAAAGATTGTCAACGAAGATTCCCTGGACTCATCATGGGGACTGTCGTTTTAGTCTTCAATGTCGGCACTTTCGTTTAACGGCGAGCCGCAGGCGTATGCGAAACTTGGCACCGACGCCTGCGGCTTGCCGTTAAACGATTAAAGCGACAGTTCCCTTGCTGGCTGGATTGGAGCGAATTGTGACGGGCATTGTGAGCTTGGACGGGCTCTCGTGCAACTGACGACCATTTTTCA
>JAYSPO010001702.1:0-4351 GCA_043722015.1 Candidatus Kuenenia sp.
TTATGGCGAGGATCGATTTCATATAGACTTCGCAGAAGGTCCAAGGCCGTTTCGAAGTAGCGCGCATCATCACGGAAGTCGCTGCGGACTCGGGTTAACAGTGCTGGCGGCAACGCTTCTTCGGGAGTGCCCTCCAGCAACAAAGGCATCACTGTCTTCTTCTTTGCTTCGGAACCCAACAATCTGGCTGAAACCTGATTCATTTCTGCAGCAACGACTGTTCCGGATTCCGGGTCTCGGTTCTCGAACTTGCGGAGGTAGGCTTTGGTACCGACGATCAGCACACGATCAGCTTTTGAAATGAGATCGACGAACCGAGGAATGCTGCTGCCGATCTGCGAATTCTCCCAGCGGTCCAGGATGACTTTGATCCCTGCCTTTTCAAGATCCATCGCCAGTCGATGTTCAACCCAGCGTTCGTGATCTGGATTGCCCCAGGCGTAGCTCACGAAACAAGTGGGGGCGGTGAGCTTTTCGGTTTGAGCGAGTCGTGAGAGTTCGAAAATCACTTCTTCGAATCTTGTCCGCAACTCGGCCACGGCCCCTTCCTGGACGATCTGCTGCCGCTGCGCGGGTTTGACACCCAGCGGTTCGTCCGGCGGCAAGTCGATACGATGCAAACAATCCGCATTCTCGCAGCCGACAGCGGACTTGCCCTGTTTCAGCAATCTCGCCATGACCGCTCGGTCCACAGGAGTACCACACTTCGAGCATTTCACCGGACGTACACGCCGCACATGAGTGTCGCGACAGCTCAGCATTTGCTCTACCAGTCCTTCAAAGACCTGGCGGATGTTGGCACTGGCGTCGCGGCTGAAGAGCAGCACGATCGTACGTTCGTTTTCTTCGCGAATTTGTCGTACGCCGCAGATCTCTTTGCGGTCCGATTCAAACCACGCCACGTCGTGTGCCTGGTCGGTGCGGGCGAATAAGTTCGTATAGCCGAGCAAGACCACGAGTCCCGAGAAAGTGTTCTCGGTTGATCCAGAGAGAATGTACGAGGCCCCATTCTCCGTAATCAGGTCGTCGCGCTGTGGCTTCTTCAGGTTCATCAGGTCGGGGAAGATCAACAACTTGACATCGCCCGCATGTTCGCGGAAACAGCGGTAGCTCAGGCGGTTGGCCAGAAAGGCTTCAATGGTGCCGTCCAGCAGGAGTGCCTTGTCTTCCTCGGACAGATTTTCCAGTTCGCGAAAACGGTAGCTGTTGTCGAAGAGGCGACTTTCTTCGACGGCTCCCAGTCCGCGTGGATTGCGGCGAGCTTCCAGCACCATGGACGCGGCGAGGTTATTCATCAGCTCAGGCACGAGCAGGATTCGCTCTTCGCCTGAGGAGAGCGTCAGCATCCGCACGAATCCCTGGCTGCTGAGATTTCGAATGGCCGCCAGTATGGATATTTCGCCTACCGGCACGATCACCGTTGCAATTGCTTCCTTCCAAACACGGCGTTTCAATTGTTTGGAAATTGCAATGCGCAGCTCGGTGGCCGTGAAGATAATCTGCTTGCGAGAGCGGCTCTCTTTCAGGGCCAACACAAAATCTTTGATCCGCTTGAAGACGGCATCGGTCGAGACCACCGGTTTGTCGTCCCACGGAATGGCCTGCTTCATGCGAGCCAGCAATTCGTCCAGCCCAAGATTCTCTCGGGCACTGGTCGCGATCCAGCCTCCGGCAATTCCCTGACGTTTACAGAACGCTGCGAGCTCGTCGTTACTCAAAACCGGATGTCCGCGATCGACGCGGGCGGCAACGAGAATCTTCGGGCATTCGGCGGGAAGCTGGCGCAGCCAGTACTCGGCACTGCCCAGCGGATCACGGCTGTTGGTCGGGTCAAACAGAATCAGTGCCAAGTCTGCGTCCTGGATCGAGAGAGCATGGATCAGCCGGTAATCCGGCTGACCGGCGAGATCCCACAACACGGCCTCGCACAGCGTGCCGTCTTTGCGCGCCGTGGCCAGCTGATCAAGCACCCAGAATTGCTGTCCATGCGTGGAATCGTGTTCGCGATATTCGCCATGCGCCAGCCGCCAGCCAAGGCCCGTTTTCCCCACGCCCGAATCGCCAACCAGCACAATCTTGGCTGTTGTGGAATGGACGGTCTTTTCGGGGAGGTAACTTCCCGCTTTGGCCACAATCGTCGTGGACTTTGTGTCGCTGTCGCTCCCAAGCAGCACGTCGTAGTCAAGTTCGTAGATGTGGATCTCGCGGCATCGTTCTTCTTCCGGTTTATCGGGCGGTGACCCTGAGGTGGCCAGCAGCGGCAGTGTGGGATGAAAGGCGAGGGCGGGAATCCACTCACGCTCGTTCATCCTCGGCGCCGAGATGACCGCAACCGTCTCCCACGTCTTGCAATTCCATAACCGGATCGTGTCATCGTTGCTTTTTGACGCCAGCAGTCGACCGTTTGGCGAGAAGGAAACGACATCGATGTCGCGCGTGTGACCTTCGAGCGTGCGGAACAGCTTGCCGCTGGTCAGTTCCCACAGCTTAACTGTGTTGTCTTGACTCCCACTCGCCAGCATTCTTCCCGACGGATCAATGGCGACGCTGTTGACCGCGCCGTTGTTGGCTATGCTCGTGGGTCTCACGAGTGTGCGGAGCAGCTTGCCACTTGTCATCTCCCACAGCCTGACCTTACCGTCAGAATTCCCACTGGCCAGCACTGTGCCCGACGGATCAAAGCCAACGCTGTTGACCGCGCACGTGACTTCTGCGAGCGTGTTTGCTTCGAGCGTGCGGAGCAGCTTGCCGCTTGTCGTCTCCCACAGCCTGACCTTACCGTCAGAATTCCCACTGGCCAGCACTGTGCCCGACGGATCAAAGCCAACGCTGTTGACCGCGCTCGTGACTTCTACGGACGTGTTTGCTTCGAGCGTGCGGAGCAGCTTGCCGCTTGTCGACTCCCACAGCCTGACCTTACTGGCAGAAATCCCGCTGGCCAGTATTCCGCCCGACGGATCAAAGGCGAGGCTATAGACTCTGCTCGTCAGTTCTTCGAGCGTGCGGAGCAGCTCGCCGCTGGTCCTGTCCCACAACTTGATTGTGCCGTCAGGACCCGCGCTGGCCAGCGTCTCGCCCAACGGATCAAACGCCACCCTCGTCACCCATCCCATGTGGCCCGAGAACGTGCGGAGTAGCTTCACGCCCGGCGGCAGCGAAGGCAAAGCCGTTTCACTTTTCTGAGCTTGTTTCTTTTTTGCCATTGTTGTTCTTCCAAGCTGGCAGGGACTGGGTATCGCAGATCGTTTCGCTGAACTGCTCACCGTCCGGCAATCCCACTCTTCAAACAATGTCCCGCTTGATTGCTGGAATGTAGGAGTATCAATTCGATATCGGCAATTAGAAAACGGTCATAGTTTAGGAGCCCCGATGCGGGCTTGTCCCCATCGAGCAATGATCGTCACCAGTCGGAAGTGCTGACGTCACTGCCATCACTACCCGGCTCGTCCGGGTAGGATGATGATCCCCAAAAATGCTGGCATGATGATCATCGCTCCATGCCGACGAGCGGCATGGTGGCGTAACACGCATTTCCGACGACGGGTTCTGGTGGTGATTATCGCCCTATGGAGGCAAGCTCCATAGTAGCGTATTCGGCCACCAAAAAACTATGAACGCGATCCCGCATAACAAATTCAAACCCAGTCTTTAAGCGGTACATTGTCTTCAAACGCATTTCAAAATGAAAAGCTACACTTGCAAGAAGTAACCAGAGAACATCGCAACCTCGTGCTGCGGCGAGTATAACGCTTTTGTTCCTTCCGGTGCTTTCCCCAATAGAGTTTAAGTGGCAGAAGTTTTCTCAGCCGCGGCTCTCCAGCCCATTACTCGCCGGTTTCTGATGGCACGACACTTGTCGAATCGTTGAGCACACCAGTGAGCGCATTCCAGCAGGTCCTATCTGCCGGAAAGGACTTTGCAGCGTGCTGCAACCTGCGAGCAAACGCAGGTCGATCGCAGGTGAGCCTGTTGCCGTTGAGCGGACGTGCGATCCTGGGTTCGCCTTGCGGCGAAAGTCCATTCCGGCAGAATGGACCTACTCAATAAACACAAATTCGTTGCTGTTCAGCATGGCGCGGCAGAATGCGGGCAGACCTTGTTCAGAAATGAAATCGAGAGATGCCGCCAGCTCTGAAGCATCGGGCCCGCGACCGTAGCACAGCCAGAACGCACGTTCGATCTGTTTGCTCTGATCGTTACCGGAGTCACGTTGCAAGCGATCGGCCAGCAACTGCGACTGCTGCAGCATGAAAGGACTGTTGAACAGATTCAGTGCCTGCAGCGGAGTGGTCGAACGGCTGCGTTTCGGGACTGAGGTTGCCGCATCGGGGCAGTCGAAGACGCCGAAGAC
>JAYSPO010001703.1:0-1133 GCA_043722015.1 Candidatus Kuenenia sp.
TTGCAGGCTGGAGTACGTCGCGTTGAGTTTCCTTTTTGACAGCAATGATGCACTGCAATAGAATGTGGGACTCTCATAAGGAATTTGCGATGACCAGAACATTCCCAACAGAACTGAATCAATTCATTCAGGATGAACTTCAAACAGGTGGCTATGCCGATGAAGACGCTTTGCTGACAGCGGCATTGGAGGTCTTCCGCGAAGTCCGGCAGCGGCATGCAGAATTGCGTGGTCGGGTGCAGGAATCACTGGCACAGATGCACGCTGGAGAAGCGACTCCACTGGACATGGATAAAATTCGTCAATCGCTGACGAATCGCCTTGATCAACAAAAAGGCTGAGCCGAATGTCCCAGGTTCGTAAGACGCCAGTGGCAGAGGAAAGTCTGCTGGACATCGGTGTCTACATCCATCAGTCGAGCGGCAGCCTTGAAATTGCTCTCAAAGAATTGGGACGTATTGACGCAAAGGCACGCCAGTACGCCAATCAACCGATGATGGGCACGGCTCGCCCCGATCTTGGTGAAAGCGTACGCTGTTTTACGGTCGACAGTTTTGTTGTCATCTATGAACCGGCTGAAGACGGGATTACCATCCTGCTGGCCATTCATGGTGCTCAGGATGTGCCGCGTGCGTTTCAGAAACGGTTTCCGTAAATGAATCACTTTGCTTTCGTGCCGCCCAGTGTGCTGACCGTTGGTGTTTGCGGTACAAGTCGGCATGATTCTCAGAACGTATGCTGTCGAACCGTATGCGATCGGAACAATCCGATCGCAGTCCATTTCTGATTACGCTGCTTTCTGCAGGATCGTCTGAGCTTTAAAGTCGTTGCTTTCCTGCAAGCTGGCTTGCTGGCTTTCAATCCAGTCGGCGGCTTCCTGAATCACGGCCTGCAATTCTTCGGCGTTCCTCACGAAGAAGCTGCTGGAATAGCCTTCACGATCGCTGGCCGCAGTTTTCCAGGAGCGACTCAGCGTAAAGTCGAAGTATTCAAAGCCACTGGTGGCCTGCCGTTTCCAGATGGATGCGGCGATAGCTCCATGGCGACATGTCTTCACGGGCGCTGTTGCGGGTTTCTTTTTGATCTCATTCATATCTGACTCCTTTCATGGTTTTTCAATTCCTGACTACGTA
>JAYSPO010001704.1:0-1469 GCA_043722015.1 Candidatus Kuenenia sp.
TAAGGACTGCCACGTTTTTCCAGCCTGGAATCGACATCGGCACCACTCTTTCGGACTTCACTCTCGATGTGCGATCGCTCATATTCCGCTGCAGCAAGACTGGTCGTCTCTTCCATCGAGTTTATCAGAAACGTATTCAAGGCAGCGCAATACCGGCAATTGCATTTCAACGCTGCCTCCCGCTGCCATGTGGCGGGTTTCTCAGGTGGTGTTTCTGTGGCGTCGCGGAGTTGTCGGCGAACGTCATCAAGCCAGCCCAGCAGTGCCGGAGACACAGAAATCCCTGACTTTGCACACCACGGTACGACTGCGAGCAGACAGTCACTTTGTTCAACGTCCCGACGGAAGACCTCCGGATTTGACTGAAGAGCATTGATCAAACACTGCAATTCATTGTCACAGCCGTTGGCCGCTAACGCCCGGATGAGTTGTTCAAGGCATTTGGAGACGACCTTGATATCCATTCGCCCCGTTCGCTGTGCGGCATAGCTGGCGATAAATCGATCGGCGGCGATTGAACACAGCTTTCGAACTGTCGAATCGATACCTCGCATTTTCCTGTCGCAAGCCAGCTTTGAAAGCCAGCGAAATTCACGCGGTGCCACTGACGGGTCATGCGTGCTGAGCGGAGCGTTCAACAACTCAACAAGCTGAGGTTCAAACGTGCTGACACCGAATCGTTTGCAGGCGGACGAAATGAACTTTTCGAGCTGCGTTTCCTTGTCCTGCAACGTCATGACGGACAGCGCACGGCAAATCAGATCTTCGTCTGCAATTTCGCCAATTGTTTCGATGAACTCGCGCAGCCACGGCTGATCGTCCTGACCGTTGTCATAGCGGTGGGAGTATCCGCCACGTTTCGGCCAATGACGGAGGATCGCATGGGCAAGTCGCCAGCTTTCCCGCTCTGCCTGTTCGAGCTGCTTCTTTGGTGCCTTTGTCAGTTTAGCACGCATCGAATCAAACAATTCGATACTCTTGTGGCATCCGCCGCGCGCCAGGATGTCAAAGTGGTCATCGTCATGCCACACCACAATGGCTGATCGATGATACCAGCGGTCCAGGGTGTTGCCGGCGTTACCCGTGTAACCTTCGTACTCTTCGGAAGTCGGAATCCACTCGTCGAGCGGCGTCTGTGAAACAATGGATGCGGTTGCCAGAGGAATCTGGCCAATCCGCTGGCTCTTGCCTTTCAGATCGCGCCACTCTGATCCGTGCAGATCGTCTTCATAAGATTCACCAAGCTCAAGGTCCGTAACGTTGACTTTTCGATAACCCCAGTGTCGTTGTCGGCCCCAACTGCCATCGTCGGCAAACTGCATCAAATGGCGTTCAACCTGTGCCAGATACACGCGGCAGCCAGCCAGTTCAGCGGCTGCAATCACCAATTCGGCCAATGAACGGTCGGCTCCCTTCAGCAGTTCCTGTATGAGTCCTTTCTGCGTGTACTGATGCTCAAATGCGAAGAC
>JAYSPO010001705.1:0-4313 GCA_043722015.1 Candidatus Kuenenia sp.
CGCACTTGGCAGCACGCGGCTCTGTGTCGCAAACGTTACGGGAACTTGTGCCATTCCCTGCGGAACGGAATTCAACGCAGGGCTGTACGGGACGGCAAAGATCTGTGGAGCAGTAGTCGACTGCTGGATCAAGCTCGCATTCCCGTATCGGCCTCCGGCAGATGATGTCGTCGGCATCGATCTGGTGTTCGCCACGAGCGCATTTGTGAATGCAACGGAAGACACAGGGGCGGCTGACGTCGCGGGCAGGACTGATCGCCCGACGTTGCCGTAACGAGAGCCGGTCTGCAGCTGAGTCGTCAATGCCGAGACAGGTCGAGCAATCATTTGCCGATTTGGCCCCATGATCATGTTCGGCTGCAGCGACGATTGGCCCGGTGCAGGCAGTGGCGGTGCAGGCAGTGGCGGAAGTGTGGAAGACGCACCGGGAACCGGCGACCCCGGAATGGAACGCGCATCAGGAATTGACGGATTGCTTAAAGGCGCGAACTGCTGCGGTGGAGTTACAGACTGCGGAAAGCCATTTGGGGCCGGGATCGCTGGCATCCCGCCAAATCCGGCCTGGGGCGCAGAGTTCGAGAAGACACTGACTGGGGCTTGAGAATTGCTGTACGCAGGTGGAACGATTTGTGGGTCTGGCAGCAGCAACGAATTCTGCGGCGTGTAGAGCAACTGCTGCGGATGATTTTCATAGCCTACCGGCATCGAATCATAACCCGAGCCTGGGCATCCCGGCACTGGCGGAAAACGACTCCAGCAGGTCTGATTGAAACCCCAGTTGGGCGAGCAGGCGGCAGACATATGCGGTCGCGTTGGCTGTTCGTACGAGCGATCTCCGGCCAGGACAGCGGTCGATCCGAGCAGGATCAGCGACCCCTTCGCGGCAAAACCAATGATTCGTGTTAACTGACGAACGTCCATGTCTTCGTTCCTTGAGTTCATCCATGTTCTCAATTTAGATTTATGCCGCTATGCCATTGACCGGAGTTCAGAGACTATCGTCCGCCGCGGTACGTATTACCAATGCCACCAAACTGGGACATATGCCCGGAGACCCCGCCAAAGCCGGAACCCACGCCGCCGAACCCACCGCCCGTGGTCCCGATTCCGCCGAAGTTCGACTGGCCTCCAAAGTTTGACTGGCCCCCAAACTGGCCACCGCCGCCACCGAAATTTCCGCCGCCAAGTCCGCCACCACCACCGAAGCCGCCCCCACCAAAGCCAACATAGCCGCCGGAAAATTGGCCGTTGCCGATCGAGTTAAAAATCACAGGGTGACCAGTCATCCCCAGTTGCGAGTAGCCGTAGCTGCCCGAGTTCATCTGCATCGGTGCCCCCTGCTGCAGCTGCAGGTTCTGAAGACCTTGTCCCAGTTGCTGATTCTGCATCGCAAAATCCTGTTGCGGTCGCACGAGCCCATAGTAATTCAGCCCTGTATTTCCGCCACGCAGCAGATTGATGTACGGACTGATGGTTGGCGAATTCCCCTGGGGATTGCCGCCGCCGAATTGGGCCATCGCGATCGACGACCAGCCACAGACAGCTGTGATCATCAGAGTGAGCTGGAGCCCATACCGCCTTGACATGGTTATCGTCCTGTTGACCCGGGAAAAGGTAGTAGGGTGTGACAAGCGGCTGACAGGCCGCGAAGGCACACCAATTTTTCTCGCATGCACCGGTGGTGTGCCGGCGTTCGCGATGCTCACTTGTTACACCCTGGAAAAACACCGCTTCTCAAACTGATCATGGTTTAGTTGTTCTGATTCAGATTCTGACCCTGCAGCGCCCGAACTGTGCCATTGCCAAGGATCGTAATGCCCAGGATTCGTTCAATCGGTGCAGTCAGTCTTGCGAATTTCGTATCGAACGTCACCAGCGGCAATGCTTTCACATAGATTCGGTCACCTGGCAGGACCTGATAATTTGTGCCCGTCTGTGCCCCCTGCGCAATTGCGTTCCAATCGACGGTCAGGACCTGATCCGGAGCACACTGATTCGGAGATGGCCGCGCGATCCAGATGGAACCTTTCGATGCCACCGTTGGCAGTCCGTTGATGCCGGCGATGGCATCCAGCACTGTTTCATTTCCGGTCGCCGGAATCCGATAGACCTGTTCTCCGGCACCGCCGCCATCGGTTATGACGTAATAGACTTTGCTGTTGTAGGCCAGCACGTCAACCGAAACTTCGGGGCGATAAATATATTGGCTCAAATGCTGTTCAATTTGAGTGCGTGCCTGCTGCAGTGTGAGACCTGCAACATACACACCGCCGTAGACGCCAAGTCCGACCGTGCCATCGGGACGTACCAGATGTGGTCCTGCGACGAACTGTTTGTTCTGAGGTGCAGGCAGAGTGACGAGTACCTGGGGATTCGTCAGCACCTGCCGAAGATGCGAATCCACGCGCTGCTGAATGGTTTCCATCGGTAGATCGGCGACCAGGATCTTGCCATACTCCGGGCCGAGATTCAGATAACCGTCTGAGCCGATGATGTACATCCCGTTGATCGTCTTGAACTGAGCCGAGACGGATTCCTCCGTCTGACTCAGCGGGATCGTGCGGTTTACCTGGACCAACAACGCTTCACCCACATGCACAGGTGCCGTCGCAGGACGAATGTTGTTGACCGTTTCGATCAACAACACGTCAGGCGGTTCGACGACGTACTCCGGCAAAGAAACCTTGCGCAATTCGCGAGGTGCGTCATTCTGTCCCGCTGCGCCGCACATTCCTGCACCGCAGGAGGCAGAGTTGTGACAAACCGGGTCGGACGTCGAGACAGAGACACATCCGCTCAGACTGAAGACTGTCAGACAAACGACAGCCGGAGTCAGAAGTCTCCGAAACGATTCCGAGCACACTTGGTGTGCTGGTCGCATAATACCCTCCATGGTGTCCCACAAATAGTCTCGTCGGGAAGTATGCCCATCCCTGGACGACTCTGCGCACTGTGCAACAGTGGGCGAAGTGTTGATTCTGACGATTCTGTACCGGTGATCCACGATCGATCTCGGTGGATTCCCGAATCTCTTCATCGGACGACAATGCTTCGCTCCGTCGCATTTCTAACGTATCGATCGTGCGTTGTCGCGCTTCGCTGAGAGTTGTTCGGCGCATATCGATTCGTCCGCTTGTGCGTTCCCGTTTCAGTGCCTGCCGCAGACTTCGTTCTTTTCTTTGTCCATGTTGAACCGGCAACACCTGCCGATCGACGCAGCGAGCTCCGGCTGGTAGACTGTGACACGGTGAGCGGTGCGGCGTCAGCCCACCGGTACAGGAACCAAACCCAGCAGGCTGAAACCTATGAGGACACTGATCCTTCCTATTCTCATCACCCCGCTCATCATCGCCGCGTCCGGCTGGAGTGCGGACGAACCAAAGGATTCATCGCCGCACGCACCTTCTGTGATCCTGTCGAAGGCCGAGACGAATCGGGAGAAAGTCGTCTCCGGACTGACACAGTTGTCGTTTCTTGTCGGCGACTGGAGAGGTGTGGCGCAGCCCAAACGTGGTTCGAATTCCGGAGCATGGTCTGAAAAATCGCATACTGCCTGGCACTTTGATGAAAAGATCCCGTGCCTGCTGCTCAAACTTGAACCGGGCGAGAAATCCACCCGGATCTTCTTCGCAGCCGCATCCGCAACAGGGCGACCGATCATCGAACTGCATCAGCCGGAAAAGCCTGTGATCGCGCTGGAAATGACCGAACCGGAAAAGTCACCGGTATCAGATTCCAACGCTCAGACAGACAATTCAGCGCCGGATCACTGGGTCTTTGAATCCGTCCCGGAATCCGGCAAACCTCGCCTGCGGTTCACCGTGCGAAAGATCAACGACATTCGGATGACACTGCTTTTCGAAGAAAGCCCCAACTCCGAGGCGGCTTTTCGGCGGCAGTATGAAATCGGGATGACCCGCGCGGGAGAACGCCTCGCGAACGGCAGCACGGGCGAACGACAATGCATTGTCACCGGCGGCCTCGGCACCATCTCCGTCACTCACGACGGAAAGACCTGGTACGTCTGCTGCGAAGGCTGCAAGCAAGCGTTCGAAGCTGACCCCGAAGGCACACTGACGGCCTATCGGGAACGGTTGAAGCAGAAGTCGCCGTGAAATGAAGTTGGTTGCGACCGTGCGATTTCCAATGGCGTGGACCTGGTGAGCGGCATGGCGCTAGCCACCGGTAGCTGTTCCTCACAACACCTGAAAAACCGGCGGCTAGCGGGGTGTTGATTTAATGGGCTTTTCGCTTGTAGTCCCGGCTTTAGCCGGAATTCGTTGGCGATTTCAGCGAGGATGCCGCCTGAAGGC
>JAYSPO010001706.1:0-2697 GCA_043722015.1 Candidatus Kuenenia sp.
ACTGTTGGTGATCGCAGGATTGGTTAGCGAATGCAGTTCCGGCGTTTATCGCGTTTGTTTGGTCCGGCCTACATTGTCGGTGAATAATCCGGGTTTAACCGCGTGCCCAGCGGGCCGTGATCGTTCTATTTGAGATTTCGTATTTGAAATTTGAAATTTGAAATACGAAGCGCGGGGCGTTGCCCACGCGGTTAAACTTTTGTGCCATCCTTAACCGCCTGCGGCTCATTGGATTACGGGCGAAGTCTGCGTCAAACAAAATTCCACGATCCGCTTGCCAGAGGCGGGTTTCGTCAGCACAATCCGAAAGCGGAGCCTTGGCAGGCATCGATCGGGTCTAAACAAACACTTGGCACCTCCATGAGTCCACTCTTTCCGCTGTGCATTCTGCAACGCATCGTCTTGTGCTTCTGTGCGGTTGCTGCACCAGCGTCGCTGATGCAGGACGGCAAGCTGATTTCAGAGATCGGCAATCTTTTTGGCGAAGCAATTCGTGGACTCGCGGAACCGAGGCCTCAGCCCGCCCCGGCGGCGGTGATGCGCGTACTCCAACCGGCACAGCAAAAGATCAAACCCAGGGAAGCCGACCTGAAAAAGCATGCCGACCGCACCCAGGCACTGGCAGCAGTGATTCAGTCGTGGGTCACCCAAACCTGTCAACTTGATGAGCCGCAGCAGGAAAAACTGCAGAAGGTCGTGATCGACAGCCTGAAAGTCGAAGGCGAAAGGTACGCAAAGCCAAACGACCCGAATCGCGGCAATGTGGCGTTCGGGCCGACTACGCCGTTGTTGTTTGTGCATTCTGACAATGGAAAAACAACCGTTGTCAACGGTCAGGAAATTGACTCCGTCGGGGCGATCTACAGTAACAACTTGCTGAAATTGATTCAGAACGACATTCTGAATGATCCGCAAAAAAAACTGCTCAGTGATGCCATGACGGAACGAACTGAATTTCAGAACGCTGCATTCCGAGAGTATGTCGTCACACTATTTGATCAGGAGTTGTTCCTGACAGACGATCAACGCCAGAGAATGCTGGAGCAGTTTTCAGCAGGCTCAAAACAAATCACGTCGCCGTTTTATTCATTCATCGCTCAGCAATACTACCTGCCGAACAAGTCATTGAGCGAAGTTCTCTCGGCGAGTAAAGCAGATTACCTGGACAGTCGACAAAAGGGGCGACTGAAGGATCTGTTGGCCGGTGACGGCAATCAGAATTACATCATGTTCCAGTCGTCCGAAGGAGCTGAACAATGGGAAGAAACCGTGAAACAGGAAGTTCCTAAGCAGCGAATGGTCTACCTGAATGCCGCCGCCGTGCGCATCGGGTATCTGGAACGTTCGTTGAAACTCACACCGGAACAGGTCGCATATCTGACAGTCGCCAGCAAAGGTGCTACTCTGAGCGCGTTGGACGACTGGAAAGTCGCTACCCATCAAACGATCGAGCAGATGAAGCAGCACATGGCGCGGGCGCAGGGGAACTTCGGGTTTTCAGCAAGGAATATTTCGATCGATGCACTCGACCAGAATGAAATCTGGACGAGTGCAGTTCGCGAAGTCCATGGCGACAAACCATCGGGGGACCGCAGTGCCGCCATCCGACGTGCGAAAGCAATCACCGTCACCGCGTTGCTGGATCAGGAAATGTGGTTGATGCCCCCACAACGCGCCGCGGTCCTTGAATTTTCGGAGGCCGCGATGCCTCGCGATTCCGTCAAATCGGATTACGATCAGTACGTTCGCGAATTGATCCTCCTGGTCTATCCGTTGCACAAGGTCGCTGAGACAAAAGTCCACGAAGTTCTCAGCGAACCCCAGCAAACGGTCTGGAAACAGTTGAAGGCATTCTTTCAGTTCAATCAGGGCAATGCCAATTATGTCCAGATCCCGCTGGGGGATCAGGGCGGCGCTTTTTCGGTGCAACTCGTTGAATAGTCTTCGCTGAAACTGCACACAACACCTCAAACGACAGGATACAAATGTCTGCCACCACAACTGCGGCTCCTTCCCTTCAGTCTGATGACGTCGCCGCGATCGATGAATTGCGGGACGTCTACCGTAAGCTCAAGGGGGAGCTGTCGAAGATCATAGTGGGCCAGGAACAGGTCATCGAACAACTCGCGATCTGCCTGTTCGGTCGCGGCCATGCTTTGCTCATGGGTGTGCCAGGGCTGGCGAAGACGCTGCTGGTGAGTCGCATAGCGGAAACCATGTCGCTGAGTTTCAGCCGCATTCAGTTCACACCGGACCTCATGCCAATGGACATCACCGGCACTGATATCCTTCAGGAAACACAGGATCGTCGCCGTGAATTCGAATTCGTCAAAGGGCCCGTCTTCGCCAACATTGTCCTGGCCGATGAAATTAACCGTGCTCCGGCAAAGACTCAGGCCGCGATGCTGGAGGCCATGCAGGAGCATCGTGTCACTGTCGTCGGCCGCCCGTACCCGCTCGAACCGCCATTCTTTGTGCTGGCGACGCAGAACCCTGTCGAACAGGAAGGCACCTATCCGCTGCCTGAAGCGCAGCTGGACCGGTTTATGTTCCTGATCAACGTCGATTATCCGTCGCGTGCGGAAGAACTGGAGATTGCACGCACGACGACCGGGGGCACCGTTCCCCGGCTGGAGCATATCCTCGACGCGGCCGCCGTGCAGAGGTTTCAGGAACTTGTGCGACGTGTTCCTGTGC
>JAYSPO010001707.1:0-1030 GCA_043722015.1 Candidatus Kuenenia sp.
TCGAAGGCATGGAGTCAGAATGCAGTTGCAGCACAGTGTCCGCCGCCGCACAAAACGCAGGATCGTATGGCTCAGCAAACGTCTGCCAGTGCTCGTGTTCTTCGGCAAGGACGATCTGAGTCACCAATCGCCCGGGGACGCGCACGTGTTGCGGCGGTGCCGGAGTTTCCAGAATCCGCTTCACCTGCGCGATGACAATCCCACCATGATTGTGAGCGGCCTGAGCGATCGGCAGGACGTCGCCGATGACAGCTTCTTCGTCCATCACCAGATTGCCAAATTGATCGGCTGCCGTTGCGCGAATCAGTCCCACATGAATCGGGAACGCATGATACAGCAGCCAGGGTTTTCCACGCAGCGTGACTCGTTCGACGAGTTCTTCAGTCGTCTTCGCGTTCAGCCTGCCGCCGCCGAATGCCGGATCGATGAATGTGCCGAGCCCGACGCGCGATACGCATCCGGGACGTCCGGCAGCAATGTCGCGAAACAGATGACAGATGACGCCCTGAGGAAAATTGTAGGCTTCGATTTCCCCTGCCAAAGCCAGCTGCCCCAATTGTGGACACAATCCCCAATGCCCACCGATGACGCGTCTCAAGAGTCCGGCATGCGCCAGATGATTCAGGCCACGTGTCTTTCCGTCACCTTGTCCGGCGGCATACACGAGCGTTAGATCGTGTGGCCCGTGATGCGAAAGAAATCTTCGTTCCAACGCAGCAGTCAACGACTCCGGATGCCCGGCTCCGACAAAGCCGCCGCAGGCGACCGTCATGCCATTCCGAATGTGCATGACCGCATCGTCCGCCGAACAAAGTTTGGCGGCAAGCGGCTTTTGGTTTTGTGGTTGTATGGACATGGCAGGATTGAGTCTAAAACGGCGAGCGGCATGCGTCAGCTTGCCGGCACGTTGCGACTTCCGATTTGAAATTTGAAATTTGCTGACTCTACTGGATTCTATGTGCTGACTGTTTGAACCACGAATGAACACGAACCAACCCAGCGCGGGCTTTGCCCGCAACCCATGGTTGAA
>JAYSPO010001708.1:0-4631 GCA_043722015.1 Candidatus Kuenenia sp.
GATTCGGCTCGCGAAATGATCGCGGCGATGGCGCATCCGCTCAATCGGCCGGTGCTGGATGCGGCTGGGCAGCGCGTGATTCAGGGCTACACAATTCTGCAGCCGCGGGTCGGCGTCAGTCTGCCGAGTGCGTATCGATCGTGGTTCGTGCGATTGCTCGGCGGCGATCCGGGTGTTGATCCCTACACGCGGGTTGTCTCGGACGTGTATCAGGACCTGTTTGCCGAAGGTTCGTTTGTCGGCAAAGGAATTTACGATGTTGATACGTTTGATCACCGGTGTGGAGACTTCCCTGAGAACACGATTCTGAGCCACGACCTGCTGGAAAGCTGCTATTGCCGGTCTGCACTGCTGACGGACGTCATTCTGTACGAAGACTATCCATCGAGCTACACGGCCGATGTCGGTCGACGACATCGCTGGATGCGGGGTGACTGGCAGATCGCCGCGTGGCTGCTGCCCCGAGTCCGCAGCCGGGAGTCCGGACGTGTCGGAAACCCAATCTCTGCTTTGTCGCGATGGAAGATCCTTGACAATCTCCGCCGCAGCCTGGTGCCAGCCTCCATGCTGTCCCTGCTGCTGCTGACATGGCTTCTGGCTCCACCAGCACTGGCTGCTCTGGCGACCGTTTTCATTGTTCTGGCGGTGACTCTGCCGTCGCTGCTGACTGCGCTGATGGACATGGCATTTAAGCCGACCGGGCTGCCTGTGCTGACGCATCTCAAAACATCCGTGTTCGCGATGGGACGTCCGCTGGCTCAGTGCCTGTTTACACTGGTGTTTCTTCCGCATGAGGCTTTCATCAGCCTTGACGCTGTCGTGCGCACCCTCGTGCGGGTTCACTGGACGAAATCAAAGCTGCTCGAATGGAAAACCTCCGGCGATACGGATCGCAGCGCTCGATCGGATCTGAAGAGTTTCTTCCGGGCAATGCTCGTCGCACCGGGAATAGCGACAGTTACGTTAATGTGGCTGATCCTGCAAAGGCCACAGGTACTGCTGGTTGCCGGGCCATTACTGGGATTGTGGTTTGTTTCTCCGACAATTGCGTGGTGGTTGAGTCGTCCGATTGTGCCGGCACCGGTGAACCTGACGCGGAAGCAGCACATCTTTCTCAGGCGGATGTCCCGTAAAACATGGCGCTACTTTGAGACGTTCGTGACGGAGGACGACAATTGGCTGCCGCCCGATAATGTGCAGATGAATCCCGGTGAAGTCATCGCGTCGCGCACGAGCCCGACAAATATCGGCATGGCGTTACTGGCGGATCTGGCCGCGTACGACTTCGGCTACATCTCGGCGAGCTGCCTGCTTGATCGTACTCGGAAGACGTTTGGTACGATTTCGAGAATGGAACGCTATCGTGGCCATCTCTTTAACTGGTACGACACGCGGACTCTGACGCCCCTCGCTCCACAGTACGTATCGACAGTCGATAGCGGCAATCTCGCCGGACAATTGTTTGTACTTGGCAGCGGACTGAGAGAACTCACCGAATCCCGAATCCTTCCTCGCAAAATCTGCGATGGCCTGGCAGACACCCTGAGTGTTCCGCTGGAAGGGATTCGAGGGCAGATGTTTTCCGACAGCAATGAATCAGGTCGCCACATTGATGGAAACACGGTGCGGTGGCTTGAACGACACATCGAAGATCTGGAACGTTGTCCGTATCAACTCAGCGCAGTTCATGTTCTGCTGCTGAGGCTGATTGACGACGCAACGGCTGCGGCGGCGGAGAAGTCGGCCGTGTCCGATCCGGAACTTCATTGGTGGATCAGTGCATTTGTGCGAGCCTGCACAGATCATCTACAGGAGCTGCAGCGGCTGGCTGCGTGGTCGGTCATTCCGCCTCCTCCGCCTGGAACATGGGACGTCGGGTCGCCCGGGCAGTTGCAACGCCTTGCAGAACTGCGTTCGCAGCTGGCGACACTGGATGCAGTGCCTGCACTGAGAGAAGTGGCCGCTTTGACTCAGACGTCCGTTCCGTTGATCGATGCCATTTGTGCTGAGTTCTCGTCGTCCAACGTGGAAGTCACGGACACACTCGTCACCCAGAGACTGGACTGGTTACAGCATTTGCAGCAGGCCATGATGAAATCATCAAAGCTGGCAATCACTCGTATTCGCAGCCTCGAACAGGTCGCGGATCAATGTTCCGAGTTCGCCGAGATGGATTTTGAATTCCTGCACAACAAGTCACGCGATCTCTTCGCGATTGGATACAACGTCAGTGAAAATCGCATCGACGGGGGCTGCTATGATCTGCTCGCCTCTGAAGCCCGGCTCGCCAGTTTTGTGCTCATTGCCCAGGGGCATTTCAGCCAGGAACACTGGTTTTCACTCGGCCGACTGCTGACGAGTGCCGATGGTGCACCGGCACTCCTGAGCTGGAGCGGTTCGATGTTCGAGTATCTGATGCCCATGTTGGTCATGCCGACTTATGAAGGCACGCTGCTTGATCAGACCTGCCGCGCCGTTGTGCGTCGCCAGATCAATTACGGCCGCCAGCGCGGAGTGCCGTGGGGGATTTCTGAGTCCGGCTACAACATGGTCGATCGGGGACTCAACTACCAGTATCGCGCCTTTGGTGTCCCCGGTTTGGGACTCAAAAGAGGACTCGCAGAAGATCTGGTCATCGCACCTTATGCCACTTCACTCGCCCTGATGGTGGCTCCGGAAGCGGCGTGCAGAAATCTGGAACGATTGGCGCATGATGGACGGACAGGAGCGTACGGATTCTATGAAGCGGTCGATTATACACCGTCGCGACTGCCACCAGGTTCAAGCAGTGTGACTGTGCGGCAAGTGATGGCACATCATGCGGGCATGAGTTTGCTGTCGCTGGCCTGGCTGCTGCTGGACAAACCAATGCAGCGGCGTTTCGCGGCCGATCCCGCGTTTCGCGCAATCGATCTGCTGTTGCATGAACGTGTTCCAAAGGCCACCGTTCCCGTGTTCCCGCATGCCATCGAAGCCAGTGCAACTCACAGCAATTCCGCCGAGGAGGCGGGAACGATGCGAGTCTTCACGGATCCGGCGGGGCCCGTTCCGGAAGTTCATCTGCTGTCCAACGGGCAGTATCATGTGGCCATCACAACCTCTGGCGGGGGCTACAGTCGCTGGAGAGATCTGGCGGTGACTCGCTGGCGTGAAGATCCGACCCGCGACTGCTGGGGCACATTCTGTTATCTGCGGGATCTCGACAGCGGGGCACTCTGGTCGACTGCCTGGCATCCGACGGGCAAGCCATCCAAACCGTATGAAGCGATCTTCACTCAGGCCCGCGCCGAGTTCCGTCGTCATGACGAGCATATTGAGACGCATGCCGAGATCAGTGTCTCGTCGGAAGATGATCTGGAACTTCGCCGGGTGACCCTGACCAATCGATCGGAACGCATCCGGACCATTGAAGTCACCAGTTACGCCGAGGTCGTGCTGGCGACTCAGGCGCAGGACGAATCGCATCCGGCGTTCAGCAACCTGTTTGTGCAATCGGAAATCCTCCGGCCTCAGAACGCATTGCTGTGTACTCGGCGTCCGCGTTCGACTGAAGAGCGGCCTCCGTGGATGATTCACATGATGACCGTCGGAGGCCATGCGACTGGTGAGCCTTCGTTTGAAACCGATCGCATGAAATTCACAGGACGAGGTCGCAGTCTCGCGACTCCTGCAGCCTTCGATCAGAAATCGTCGCTTTCCAATACGGTCGGGTCAACACTGGATCCCATCGTCAGCATTCGACAGCGGCTTGTTCTGCAACCCGGCGAATCAGTGCGCGTCGACATCGTGACGGGCGTGGCAGAAACCCGCGCCGGTGTTCAGGGCATGGCGGAAAAATACAGTGATCCAAGTCTGGCCGATCGCGTGTTTGAACTCGCATGGACTCGTGGCCCGATCATGCTGCAGCAACTGAATGCGTCTGAAGCCGACGCACAGGCATACGGTCGCCTGGCGGGTTCAGTGATCTATGCGTCTGCACTTCGCAGAGCCCGGACGAGTGTGCTGATTCGTAACCGGCGAGGGCAGTCGGGGTTGTGGAGTTATGGCATTTCCGGCGACCTGCCGATCGTCCTGGTCCGCATCCGGGATAACGATAAGATCGGACTCGTACGGGAGGCTTTTCAAGCTCATGCGTATTGGCGCATGAAGGGCCTCAGCGTCGATCTCGTGATCTGGAACGAAGACGATTCTGTGTATCGCCAGTCACTGCAGGATTCGATCATGGATGCGGTCGCTGCCAGCCCGGCGTCGGCTATGCTGGATCGCCCCGGCGGCGTTTTCATTCGTCGCGGTGAGCAGATGTCTGAGGAAGATCGCTCGTTGCTGCAGACGGTGGCCCGGGTTGTTCTTCTGGACGATGCAGGAACTCTGATTGAACAGGTCGAACGTCGGGGGAGAGTCGATGTTGCCGTTCCGGCCTTCAGGCCCACACGTCGCCTCACGGAGGTCATCGCCGCTGGTGAGCCACCGACGCGAGATCTGGCATTCTTCAACGGCCTCGGAGGATTCAGTCGCGATGGAAGGGAGTACGTCACGATCCTGAAACCGGACACTGCTACACCCGCGCCGTGGGTCAATGTGATCGCGAATTCACAGATCGGCACCGTCATTTCCGAAAGCGGAAGTGCCTA
>JAYSPO010001709.1:0-1002 GCA_043722015.1 Candidatus Kuenenia sp.
GGTGATTGTTGCCTTCTGCTCAAAGACACGACCTGTTTCCGATTCTCCAATCAGTTTGTTGTGGCCAATCTTTTCCAAGGGCATGCCGGCATGGTGACGAATCAGAAACCGTGCATCGAGCCTGGCGATGCCAAACAGAAAACCCAGTGTGCAGAAATTGCGGTCTGCGATCCAAAGGTCTCCCGCACAGACGGTCAGCAGAACCTGCCACAGCAGCGAACGTTCCTGAGCGTGGCCGTCTTCGCAGGGGAAGACATCGATCGCCAGACGCAGGTCCGGATCGAGCACCGTCAACGCCTGACCGGGCAAAGGAGCGGCTGTTTTCCGACGGGTTTCCTGAAGGCGATGTTCGGTGGCGGCAAAGTGATTTCCATCAAGAATTCTGATGTTGTATCCCCGCAGCAGCGGTGTTCGCAGACCCAGCTTCCGGATCACGGGTGCCAGTTGCCGCACCGAATCACGCACCAGTACGGTGGCCACTTCCGGTTCGACACCGTTGAGCTTCTGATAGAAGGCTCTGGTCGAAACCGGCAGCGAATCCACACGCTCCTGCAGCGAAGCGCCGACCGAAGGATTCACATTGAATACCACTTCCCCCATGACTTCCGCCACCGTGGAGAACGGAAGCTTCCGAGTATACTGAGTCACGGCAGTCTCTTCGAACAACTGATCCAGCCGTTCAGGATGGAACAAATTCTCGATGATGCCTCGCATCATCACCGTCACGGGACTGGCTTCGACAAACTTTTCAAACGGGCCGCTCAGTAACATCCTTGTCACCTTTTGCTGATTTTGATCTGGTCGCCATCAAGACAATGTCCGTATCCTCCTCAACAAACCCAAAATCTCAAACACCAAATCTTTCAACCTCTTAAACACACCTTCACAGGGCTGCGCCACGTGCCCCATGCGGCAACCCGGCATGTCCAACTTTGCGTTGCACCGGATTTGCCGTCTATGTCTTTTCAACTAAATTCGTCCGCCGGCGGCAAACCGGTGAAC
>JAYSPO010001710.1:0-1572 GCA_043722015.1 Candidatus Kuenenia sp.
CGGCATGGGGCTTGCTGTAGTCCTGGCGCAGGCGACAGTCGTTTGGAGTGCGGCGACTTGTCGCCGCTTTGCCTTTTCAACACGGAATTTTTGCCAATCGGCGTGGGGAAACAGCGAACATTCATTTCAATTTCTGGTGAAATCGGCAGCACAAACGAACGACTTTCCCAGAACCAAATGACTTGAAAAAGAAAGCGGTGACGAGTCACCGCACTCCAAAGGTCCCTTGTTTAGCGTCTAGTTCAATCCGGTGGTCGGCAAGTCAATGTCGTGGTTTCAATGTCAAGTTGTGTCCATATGCGTTCAGTTCCTGAAATGCGTTCAGTTCTTGAAAAGGGAAAAGTGGGATGAAACAGTACTCTGCAGTAAAAGCAACGCTCGAAGCCAGGCTGGAAGAACTCACACAGCGGGCTGTTGACATTGAAATAAGGCTGAGTAATCCAGGGAACGCGGACTGGGAGGAGAATGCAACGGAGTCGGAAGATGACGAAGTTCTGTCCAGCGTTGGCAGTGCTGCAAAAAATGAGATTCAGGAGATCAGACTGGCATTGAATCTGATTGAGTCTGGCCAATACGGAAAATGCACAGCCTGCGGAGGACCGATTGCGAAGGCTCGGCTGGAGGCTCTGCCGTACGCGACGACATGCATCAGGTGCGCGTGATGGGTGGTGTTCCGGAACTCTAGAATTGACAATCGTAATTCACTGCAGAAGGAACTGACTTGTCGAATCCATCTGATCAGGACGTGGCTCCGAAACCAATCGCTGAGATTGCCGCTCAACTGGGTCTGGACGAGAAATCTGTTGAGCCATATGGCCGGTACGCGGGAAAACTTTCACTCGGCCTGCACGCACGACTCGCTGCTCGGCCAACAGGAAAATACATCGGCGTCACGGCCGTCAATCCGACACCGTTTGGAGAGGCGAAGACGGTTGTTTCCATTGGCCTGGCGATGGCGATTGCTCGTCGCAGGCATCGTTCGATTGTGACTTTGCGTGATCGTCGCCATCAACGTATTTCCTACGAACACAGGCGAAGAACTGAGTCTGCTGAGATCACTGGCACTGGAATCTGGAGCAGAAAGTGTCACGCAGACATCTGCATTCAGTCATGGCAGCGACGGCTCACTGGAACTGGCGGATGCTGTGATTGACGCATGTTCCGGTGCGAGCAGTTTTCGGAGTCTGTATGCGTTGGAATTGCCGTACGAAAAGAAGATCGAAAAATCGCGACGCAAACCTACGGTGCGGACGGTGTCGATTTTCATGACGGCGTCGCGGAGCAATTCAGTGAGTTTTCTCGTCGAGGCTATGAAAATCTGCCGGTCTGCATGGCCAAGACTCAGTATTCGCTCTCTCATGACCCAAAAAAACTCGGACGGCCCGCAGGATTTCGCCTGCCGATCCGCGAAGTCAGACTTGCTGCCGGTGCAGGCTTTGTACTGGTCCTCACCGATGGAATCAGCCTGATGCCCGGGCTGCCTCGGGATCCCGCAGCGCGCAGGATTGACGTGGATCCTGACGGGCGGATTGTGGGACTAGGAAATTGACAATTTGTAGGCCGGACCAAGCG
>JAYSPO010001711.1:0-4576 GCA_043722015.1 Candidatus Kuenenia sp.
CTGTCGGCCCGTTGGGCCTTGAACGTCTCCTTGTTTTCGCTTCCAGGGCCGATGGCCCTGGCTATTGGAACTGCTGGCCCTTTGGGCCGAAACAAAAAAAGTCAAACTCCAAAAACACGGAGTAGTTCCTGGATGGGTTCTGAGCACTACTGGCCAACCGCAGAAATGATCTTTGTGACCGTCAACGCAATGGCCTCCTGGTCCTTCCACAGAACTCCCTGCGTTCGACCCTCGACAATTTCAAAAGTGCAGTCGATCTCGGGGGCTTCGATCATTGTTTCGGCACCTGATGGCCAAATCACACGGACAGACTTTACAACATTGGTGGAGCCAAGTCCAAACTGCAGCAGGCGTTCGTTGGATGCGTGATATCCGCTACCCGCGGAAAGCTGGCGAACCCACATTGACTCGTCGGTACGAACCTCAACTCGTGAATAAAACCCATCACGGGAAGTCGTCGTGGCGTGCAGCCGGACGTTGATAAAATTTCCTCTGTGCGTGGTGATGTTCGTCACCAGTGAAGCAGGACTTCCGATGTTCGACACGGCGAAATCGGTGAGTCCGTCCTGATTCCAGTCCAGCGTTGCAAGGCCACGTCCGAGAAATTTTTCTGCGAAATAGTCACCCGCCAGTTCGGCATCGACTTCCTGAAACTGCGTGTCCCTCGTGTTGCGGAACAACTGGGGCCGCATGTGATAATCGCCACCCTCATCGCGGTAGTCTTCAACATGGCCATTTGCGACGACGAGATCCAGATCGGCGTCGAGATCACCGTCAAGGAACTGAGTTCCCCAGCCCACAAAGGGAATGCCCGCAGCATCCAGCCCGGCCGTCCGAGACATGTCCTGAAACAAAGCGTCAGAGACCTGCAGGTACAGCGTATTCGATTCGTCCTTGAAGTTCGTCACGAAGAAGTCAATCAGCCCGTTGTTGTCGACATCGTCCGCCGCAATTCCCATGGCCGCTGTCAACAGCCCGTCGCCGCTGTAACCGAGACCAGTCTGAAAAGCAGAATCCACTAAGCTCGGCTGACCGGCAGCATCATGTGTCAGCGACAACAGAAATTTCGGCGTTTGATCATTGGAGACAAAGATCGAAGGGAATTCCGCATCAGGGTTTCGAAAGACGATCAGCCCGAGTCCTTTCGATTCTGCGACAGCAGTCGCTGCCGAAACGGTGGTGAAGCTGCCGTCGCCATTGCTGAAATGGACCTGATCCAGGGTTCCGTTGAATGCCGACGGCGAACATGCCCGGCCACTGCAGATGCGCGAGAATGCATCCGGACCGGACACGTAGTTGATTTCGATCAGATCCGGCTGTCCGTCGGCATCAATGTCTGCGATGGCACAACTGGAAGTCCAGTGAACCGGCGATTCAGTTGGCAATGGAACAGACGTAAATGTTCCGTCGCCGTTGCTGAGCAACAACGAATTCTGGCCAATGTTGGCAACGTAAAGATCATCAAAACCGTCGTTGTTGAAGTCACCAGCTGCACAACTTTGACCGAATCCCCGCTCATCGATTTCCGTCAACGTCGTGATATCCTGAAATGTCCGCCCAAATCGGTTGCGGTAGATACGATCGACCAGACCGTGGCTCAAAACCGGTGTGTTGCTGCCGGTTGGCCATTGTGCCCCCTGCACAAAATACAGATCCTGCCAGCCGTCCTGGTCAACATCCACGACCGTCACGGCCCCACCCGTTTGTTCCTGCATCCGCGATCCTCGCGTGGAATCATCAGCCGCATTCTGGTAGACAAAATCGATGCCGATTGCCGATTCCTCCCGAAATTGCATCGTCGTGTCGGCTGTGGAGTCGGGAGCGATTCGCGGCTTCGGAATTCCGGTTGACAGAATGTCGGTGTATTCAGGATACGAACTGAGATCGCACTTCAACGCGAGATTCCTGTCTGCCAACACCATCGGAAGCTCATCATTCAGCAAAGGGGCAAGCCGTTCTAAAAACTCAGACGGCCACTCCGACTGCGGGAAGTTTTTCCGCGACAGTTGAGCCCACGCGCAGGTTTCCCAGACACGTCCCATGCGATCCAGAGTCTGCACGATTTGTTGCATGATCACTTCGTTCCGGCCATCAGAGCGAAGTGCATGCATCAGCGCCTGAGTCAGACTGAACAGCTGCCGAGACTGCTCCGCGAAGCCTTCTGCATGTGGATCCTGCAGTTCCGCAAGGATTCGTCCCAATTGATAATTCGCGCGACGATGGATCGGCGAAATCCGGAGCACCTGCCAAAAGCATCGCGCGGCAATTTTTTGCTGTCCCAGCAACTGGGCGCGCACGCCTCTGGCGTACCAAATGTCGGGCCACTGATCTGCATTGGAAGGCAGTTCGGCATGCCAGGTATCAAATCGGCTGCTGCGCTCACTCGCCAGGAGTTCTCCCAGCAGTGCCTGAGCGGCCATGAGTTCAGGCTGTTCTTGAATGATTTTCTGCAGCTCAAGTATCGCGGCAGCGGGTTGGCCGTTTTGCGAAGCGATCGACGCCAGTCCCAGACGTACGTTGAAATCCTGTGGCCATGACTGCTGACATTTCTTGAGGTACTCTTCTTCATCGACAGGACGTTCCAGATCTGCCAGGAGTGCCAGTTCATCGACCGTAGCACCACCGCTCCTGAGAATCAACTCCAGATGCGGGCGAGATTCCCAGCGGCGGGCCGATGCAGCATAAAGAAACGCCATTCGGGAATGCGTTGCCACATCCATTGGCTCTGATTTCAGAACCCGCTCGAAGGCCGCAAATGCCGACGAGATGTCGCCCGTGTGAATTAACACGTTTGCCAGGGAGAATTGAGCCAGGACTGACTTATCCGAATCATCGACCGGGATGGAACGATAGTACCGCACAGCGTCCTCAAGGCGTTCAAGCCTTGTCGCAGATTCCCCCGCAATCAGCATTGCCTCTGTAAAGTAAGGATTCTCAGGTGAGACGGAACTTACGAGCCGCTCTGCATCGGCAAAGTGTTTGTCCTGTAGCGCCGTCCTTGCCTGTTTCAGGAGTTCGTCGACAGGCGTTTCATCTTGCCGCAGGGCAAAAAAAAGCCCTGGAATTCCGATCAGGAATCCCAGGGTCGCAATGATCAAATGCCTTCTTCGCACGAGTCGCTACTTGTTGAATTAATCGTTTCACCCGGATTATTCACGTAGGCCGGACCAAATTCGCGTAAGCCCGTGCCGGAACTGCACAAACGTGTTTTTTCGCATTTGACAGACTGTTGGTGATCGCAGGATTGGTTAGCGAATGCAGTTCCGGCGTTTATCGCGTTTGTTTGGTCCGACCTACATTGTCAGTGAATAATCCGGGTTTAACGGCTAGCCGAAGGCGTCGGTATTCAGAAAAACAGTCGCCTACGGCTTGCCGTTAAACGAAAACCAGGTCCGAGTAACCAGATCAACAGACCCCTAGCGTCTTGCCGATGGTTGAGTTGGGACTACGATGGGCATTCTTGCCAGCCAAAACGCAGTCGGACAAGAATGTCCAACCTACATTTTAGGTTTGCCAAAGCATTAGCCTGCGCCCCAAATTGTTCGCAGAGGTCGGGTCCCTTACTATTCAAGTTTGAAGTCGAAGACATTCTCACCGGACGATTTGACTTCAGCAGCCATCCCGTTCCCCGGCTTTCCATACTTGGGATCCAGCGTGGCGCCACCATCTTCTGTCTCTGCGTCTGCCGCATTGTGAACCGGTGCCGAACTCTCCGAATTGGCTCCCGTTGGATCGTGCGCAGGTCCGCTGCTTTTGACGACAGCCACCTTGGAGATCAGGACGTCGTATTTGCCGGCTGCCGCGCCGTCAAAAGAATCGTAAGTTGTCAGCCGATAGACGCCTTTGGCATCGGTGATTCCGGTTGCCACCGGCTGCTTGTCAAGCGGGCTGAACATCACCGTGGCTTTCGCAACAGGACCACCACCGAATGTCACTGTTCCTGTGACCTCGTAGACGGTTTTTTCTTCACTGGAACCCGAGCAGCCACACAGTGATAAAACCAGCAATGCTATTCCGGAATATTTCATAAACACAGCCTTTAAACAAAAAGTAACATCAACAGTTCTGCGTCAATGATCGCAGAATTGTTGGGTGCATCGAAGAAGTAAATAGCCTCAGTTATCCCACGCGCAGTTGGGATTGGGTTGTTTACCTTCCGCGCGGTCAAAAATAGGTCCGGCGAGCGGAGCGGCGTGAGCCCTCCGGTACATCGTTCTTGTACCGGCAAGCTGACGCATGCCGCTCGCCAATTCTCTAACTCATCACCGCGTGGAGTGTAGTTACACAAAACGGAAGGATGGGCAACCCAATCCTTCCGTCATGAATTGAAAAATGGCAGCGTAGTTCAGAAGCCAGCCACTTCTCCGCCAGCGATCGATCCCATGGCCCCCCAGACACCAAAAGGTGATCGTCCAAACTGCGTATACGGACCGCATGCACCAGTCCGAGCGCTTGGATCATCCGGGCCAGGACATGTTGTCAATCCCGTGTCAATATTCTCGCTGACAAAAATCACACCACCATCCCCCAACAAAGCCTGTACACCACCCGTGTGCTTGCTGGTTGGCTCGTAGAT
>JAYSPO010001712.1:0-3583 GCA_043722015.1 Candidatus Kuenenia sp.
CTGGATGGGGTCGCGTAGTTGAATCTGGGACAGTCGAAGTAGTAACATCCTTGGCAATTCCGAATGAGCGCCTGCATTCTCGGCGGTGACGAATAATCTGAAATCCCTGAATGGCGCGATCCGATCCAATGGCAAACGTCGAACCTTGTGCCCGTACTCCGCCACCGCCGTACTACTCGGTCGTTTTCACGTCACGACGCACTGACGGGGATCAAACGTCGTACGAGGCGACGGCAATTCGCATGCTGGACCTTGCGGCAGAGCAGGATGGCTACCTGGGCGTTGAGAGTGTCCGTGATGCGTCCGGCGTCGGCATTACAGTTTCCTACTGGCGTGACCTCGATGCAATTCGTCGCTGGCACGATGTTGCCGAGCACCGGGCGGCTCAGGAACTCGGGAGATCAAAATGGTACGACTGTTTTGTCGTTCGCATTGGTCGCGTCGAACGCGAATATGATTTCGGTCGCTGAAGATGCACCGGTGGTTTCCTACCGAACCACACGCCCGGAGCGTGCTCCGTTCATCAGATTTTCGATTTCTTCGCGTGAGGCGAAGTTGCAGTCGCCGACAATCGAATGAGCCAGACAGGCGGCTGCGGTGGCAAATTCCAGCGCGGTCTGCAGCGTAAACTCAGTGTGCGTCAGGCCGAAGAGCAGCCCGGCGTCAAAAGCATCTCCGCTTCCGACTCGATCGACGATGCTGCGAATTTCGTAGGGCTGGCAGCATCCGTTCCGGAGCGGTGCCTGATACACCGTGTCACTCTGAACATCCAGCAGCATGGCGCCCCAGTTGTTATGACTGGCGGAGATACTCTCGCGCAGTGTCGTCGCAATCATCCGGAGATTTGGAAATGCGGTGGCCATGCGACGGGCCATCATGGCGGCTCGATCGGTATCGATGACAGTGGATGCTGCGGGATTCCTGACCTCGTCCGGTACAGTGACTCCAACCAGACGAAAATCCTCTTCACTTGCCATGAGCAGATCGACGAGCGGAATTAATTCACGGAGTACATCGCCTGCCAACTTCTGTGGCGCGCGATTCAGATCCCAGCGCCAGAGTTTACTGCGAAAATTGACATCGCACGATACCGCAACGCCGCGCTCCCGAGCGGATTGCGCGGCATGCAGCGTTGTCTCAGCGGCGGTCTTTGATAGCGCGGGCGTGATGCCTGTCAGGTGCAGCCACGATGCACCGTCCAGAATGGTGTCCCAGTCAAAATCATTGGATTTCGCCAGACTGATGGCACTGTATTCGCGGTCGTAGAAGACACGGCTGGGGCGTTGGTTTGCGCCCATTTCGACAAAGTAGATTCCGAAGCGACCGCAATCCGTGATACGAATGTGATCCACCCCAACACCGACACTGCGCAGGCTACCGAGGCATCCGTCGGTGAGTGGTCCGTCCGGCAGCGCTGTGACAAAGGCAGCTCGACAGCCCAGCAACGCCAACGACGCTGCGACATTGGCTTCGGCACCGGCGAACGTGACGTCGAGCGACCCCGGCAGCACCTGCCGCAAGCGCAGCATTCCAGCAGGTGCCATCCGCGCCATAATCTCGCCAAAAGTCACAATGCGCGTCGTGTTGTGTGACAGTGTGGTTGTCATGTTGTTCTGCTTCGTGGGCGCTGATGCGAAATTCCGCGCGGTCTGAAGTGAGTCCGGCGAGCAGAGCGGCGTGAGCCCTCCGGTACCTCGTTCTCGTACCGGCAAGCTGACGCAAGCCGCTCGCCAATTGTCTCACTCATGCCGTTGCGAGGAAGAGTAACCCGAACCTGCGACTACTCGCCGTCGGGTTCTTCGAGGTAGGTGTAACCGTTCAACGCTTCTTCGTAGAACTTGACGAACTGCCCCGCCATGTTGTGGTCAATCCGGTTTTCGCGGACGGCCACTTCCACGGAAGCCTGCAGTCGGTTGATCAGATCGCGGCCGCGAAACTGCACGTAGTCCAGCACTTCGCTGACGGTTTCACCCTTGATGATCGTATCCAAAACCACTTCCCCGGATGGCGACAGGTCCACATGCACGGCGTTTGTGTCGCCGAACAGATTGTGCAGGTCTCCGAGAATTTCCTGATAAGCCCCAATCAGAAACACGCCAAGATAATACGGCGAGCCGTCGTACTCATGCAGCATGATTGTCCGACGTACGTCACGGCGGTCGATGAACTGATCGATCTTGCCGTCCGAATCGCAGGTGATGTCGCTCAGCACCGCGTGTCGCGTCGGCCGGCTGTCCAGTTGATGAATGGGCATCACGGGAAACAGTTGCTTGATCGCCCATGAGTCCGGGCAGGACTGGAATAACGAGAAGTTGCAGAAGTAATTGTCCGACAACAGCTTGTCGAGTTTTTCCAGTTCTTCCGGGACATAGTCGAGCGTACCGGTAATCTGCCAGATGCGATGACAGAGGGCGAAGTAGATATTCTCGGCAAGGCAACGCTGTTCCAACGAGACATACCCCGTGTTGAACAGCGTCATCACGGTGTCGATCGACGTCTGCGCGTCGTGGTAGGATTCCAGGACGTTGCGTTGATTCACGCCTTTGTAGGTTTGATACAAATCGTGCAACGACTGTTCGGCTTCTTCCGGAGGAGCGAGTTCCGCTTCCGACGTGTTTTCACCCTGCTGCGAAACTCCCAACACGCCAAAGATCAGCACGCTGTGAAACGCTGAAATCGCGCGGCCACTTTCCGAGATGATATTCGGGTGGGCCACGTTGGCTTCGTCGCAGACCGTCTGAATCGTGTAGACGACGTCGCGGGCGTACTCTTCGAGCGTATAGTTCATGCTCGATTCGAAGTTGGTCTGCGATCCGTCGTAGTCGACTCCCAGACCGCCGCCGACGTCCATGTACTTCAGCCCCGCGCCACGACCAACGAGTTCTGTATAAACCCGTGCAGCTTCGTTCAAAGCCGCTTTGACCTGTCGAATGTTGGTAATCTGGCTTCCCAAATGGAAATGCAGCAGCGTAAAGCAATCTTCCATGCCGCGCTTTTTGAGTTCGTCCAGAGCCATCAGAATTTCGTTGGCTCGCAAACCGAACTTCGAACGATAGCCGCCGGAAGACTGCCAGCGTCCCGAACCTCGTGCCGCCAGTTTGACCCGCATGCCGATTTGCGGGCGTACATTGAGTTTTTCGGCGTACTTCAGAATCAGTTCGAGTTCGGTATACTTTTCGACGACCGGAATGACGTTCCGGCCAATCTTCTGCGCCAACAGAGCCATCTCGATGAATTCTGCATCCTTGAATCCATTGCAGATAATCGGCGTTTGAGCTTCCGTCATGGCGACGACGGCGAGCAATTCCGGCTTGCTGCCTGCTTCCAGCCCGAATCCGAATTCCCGTCCGTATTCAACGACCTTTTCGACAACTTCCCGTTGCTGATTGACTTTGATCGGATAGACGCAGGCGTAGGTGCCCTTGTAATTGTGTTCCTTGATCGCGTCACTGAAGGCTTTGTGGAGCACAAACAGGCGATCGCGAATAATGCCGTTGAACCGCAGCAGCACGGGAAGATCAAGTCCGCGCATTTGCAGGCGCTCGACAAGTTCCTTCAGGTCAATGGAATGTGTCGGATTGCG
>JAYSPO010001713.1:0-7173 GCA_043722015.1 Candidatus Kuenenia sp.
TGTTTTCGAGTCAGGGTTTTGCTGGCCACAAAGAGGCACAAAATCCACAAGAGGAACAATGGAATCACCCGCAAATCGATCACGTACATCATCGCAACTCAACATCCCAGTACCAAACGACTTATGGAACTCGTGGCCTCAGATTCTTCGCGCCCTGCGCAAATCTTAGAAGTTAGTAGTACAGAATAAGCAGCGATCCTATGGGGTGGACACAACTTGATGTTCGCAACACCGCAAATGTTGCCTGGCTGATGGTGTGCATAGCACTTTCGTCTCTGCTTTCGTCATCGTGTGGTTGCCAGAAAGCCCGGACGAATGCCGACTTCATTCCTTCGCAGAGCCAGTCGCTGGAGGCATTGACGTTCGCACTTGACGCATGGAAAGCCGGCAAACCAGCCGGTCCCGTGCCGGGGACATCCCCGGTGGTGCATATTACAGATTCCAGCCGGGATTCCGGGCAGACATTGGATGACTATCAAATACTCGGCGACGTTCCGGGGAACGCACCGAGATGTATCGCCGTAAAGTTGAAGTTATCCCATCCAGCTGAAGAGAAACGGGAACGCTTTGTCATCGTGGGAATCGATCCGCTGTGGATTTTTCGGCATGAGGACTATGACCTGCTGTTACATTGGGAACACCAGATGCCGCCCGCATCCCAAAGAGATTCAGTGACTTCGCCGCTCGATGCAAAGTCCGAGGTCCCGGTGCAGCCATGACGAACGAGAACAAGCTGGGTCCGGAGGATGCCTCTCGTTCACAGAAGCTGGCGGGTACGAAACAGCGGACTCTGCTGAGTCAATCGCTCTGGTGGCTGACGCTGGTGCAGGTTCGGTTTCGATTTTTGATTGTCGTGCTGATCGCGGCAGCCATCGTCGGTCGATGGACAACGCTGCAGAGTCTCTGGGATCGGTGGATCTGGAATTCGACATCGGCAACTGCGAACTCCGGTGTCTCCGGAGCGCATGAGTATTTTTGCCCGATGGACCCAGGAGTCTTATCAGCGTGGCCAGCAATTTGTCCCATCTGCAACATGGATCTTGTACCTCGCCGCAAATCCGACGCACAGATGCTGCCGGAAGGTGTGGTCGCCAGAATGCAGTTGACTCCATACCGCATTCAGTTGGGCGGAATTCGAACGGCCGCAGTGGAAGCGAAAGATCTGCAGTACAGAATTAAGTTGACCGGAACTTTGAAGTCTCTCTCGCAGGACGATGGCAGCAGCCACAGTCTGACTGGATTTGACGCTGTCCTGTCCCGGCGTGACGTCGCGATGTTTCGTGAGCCGCGCTCTGCCACGGTATCGCTGCGTGACGCAACAGGAAGTGAAACGGGGGCCACGGTTCAATCAGGAAACACGGAATCCCGTGCGGATGCGGCAAGTTTGACGGTGCGCATTGTTCTCGATGATTTGACGGCACTGCCTGCCGGCAGCGCGGTCACGGCCACGATTGTGATTCCGGCAGTGGAAGTACTGGCGTTCGACAAATCGTTCGTCGCAGAGACAAGTGACAACGGAGTTCTTTGCGTGCCCGAATCCGCTCTGGTGGATCGGGGTGATGAAAAGCTGGTCTATGTTGAATCGATGCCCGGCATGTTTGATGGAGTCGCTGTCAAGGTCGGACGACGAATGGGCTCCTGGTATCCGGTGCTGAGCGGACTCAAGCCTGGCCAGCGAGTGGCCTCGTCCGGCGCCTTCCTGATTGATGCGGAGTCTCGCCTGAATCCCAGCCTTGCCGCCGGTTACTTTGGCGCGACTCAGTCAGCCCTGACTTCGACATCAGGGATGTCACCTGTCGCGCCCGTTCGCGCGGCAGCAAAGAAGCCGGCGGGCCGGGAACTTTCGCCCGAAGATCAGAAGATTGTTGATCAGCAGAAGATTTGCCCGGTGACGGAATTGTCGCTCGCTTCAATGGGTGGTCCCGTCCCGGTGATGATTGGTGATCGCAAGGTTTTCATCTGCTGTGCAGGCTGTGAAGCCCGACTGCGGGAAGAGCCCCTGAAGTACCTCGCAAAAATCCCGAAAAGCGAATAACCACGTGACTCAAACCGGATTCAATTCGGCACAGGAAGGAGCAGTGCTTCCAGGAGTCCGTTTCCTGCGGCTGTTGCAGGAACATGCCGATGATTGATTGGATCATTCGCTGCTCCGTTCAGCATCGCGTTATCGTTCTGCTGACGTCTGTAGTCTTCGCTGTCACGGGGCTGTATGCGGCGCTGCAGACACCGATGGATGCTGTGCCGGATCTGTCTGAAAACCAGATCATCGTCTTCACGGAATGGCAGGGACATGGACCATCCGAGATTTACGAACGGATCACTCAGCCATTGTCTCAGCAGCTTCAGGGGCTCGAAGATGTGCGAGTTGTGCGTGGGTCGAGCGACATGGGTTACTCGATGCTGCACATCATTTTTAACGACAAAGTGAAGTACGCGACGGCACGGCAGCGTGTTCAGGAGCGGGTTTCGACGCTGGATCTGGCTTTGCCTGTGGGAGTACGACCGAATCTTGCAGCCGATGGCATTCCCACCGGGCAGATCTACTGGTACACGATCGAAGGAACAGGCTACAACCTTGCCGAACTGCGGTCACTCCAGGACACCATGATTGCTCCACAACTGCGGTCTCTCGAAGGCGTCGCAGAAGTCGCCGGCGTGGGCGGATTTCATGCAGAGCTGCTGATCCAGGCAGAGCCGAGTCTGCTGGCGGATCACGGGCTGACGTTGAACGAGCTCAGGAAAGAACTGTCGCAACCCACAGAATCTGCTGGCGGACATGTGGTGCAGAAGGGTAATGCGGAATTCATCGTGCAGCTTGTGCCTGGCAACATTTCCGTCAATGGTGACGCCCCGATCCTGCACGAGCCGTCTGAAAGCGATCCGGCGGCAATCATGCACGCGACCCTGGGGTTGTGGGAACAGCGACTCATCCCATCCGGTGACGGCCGTGCCGTTCCGCTGCGTGATGTTGCAACCGTCTCGTTTGCTCCGGCTCCTCGACGCGGAATGTTTGAAAAGGAAGGGTCGGAGGCGGTGGCTGGTATTGTTCATCTGCGTTACGGGCACAATCCTCTGGCGGTCACTCGACGCATTAAGGAACGCCTGATGCAGGTTGCTGAAGGGCTTCCGGGGAGTGTTCGGATTGTCCCCTGCTATGATCGTACATCCCTGATCACCGGCGCGGTATCGACCGTGACGCGAACTCTGATTGAGGCGCTCCTGATTGCGGCCGTGTGTGTATTGTTGGTACTGAAGCATTTTCGAGCATGGCTGGTGATTGCCATCTCGCTGCCGCTGTGTGTGCTCGGGACGTTCCTCGCGATGAGCCTTTTGCGTTCGATGGGAATTGTTGATGTGCAGACGAATATCATGTCGCTGGCCGGGATTGTGATTTCGATTGGTGTGCTTGTCGATTCATCCATCGTACTGACCGAAAATGTAATGCATCGGCTGCGGATGCGATTTGGTGATCAGCCAGTCCGCGGTGACGTGCAGGAGACAGTGGTGGCGGCATGCCAGACGGTTGGTCGACCGGTGTTTTATTCGATCATGGTCATGCTGATCTCGTTCACGCCGGTCTTTGCACTGCAGGGAATCGACGGCCACATGTACGGTCCGCTGGCATGGACAAAATCGCTGGCTCTGCTGTCGGCCGCAGTGCTTGCGGTAACGCTTGTTCCGGTTCTCTGTACGATCCTGGTGCGAGGCCGCATGCGAGACGAATCTGACAGTGCAATTGTCAGAAGCGTTGTGAGTGTTTATCGGCCCGTGCTGCTGTCGCTGATGGACAGGCCTGCTCCGCTGATCGCGATCCTGTGTGCCACGTTTATTCTTGCTGCGGCTCCCCTCGGAAATGAAACCGTCTTTCGGATTGTTCTGTTTGTGACGCTCGTCTGTGCCCTGCTCGTGTTTCGGTCGTGGATTGGTCGACTTTCGGCCGTCGCAGGATTTGTCATGATTGCGCTGGTCGCGCGGAGCACGATGACTCCGCTGGGCACTGAAATACGGATGCCGTTAAACGAAGGCATTGTCATGGACATGCCGATCACGGTACCCCGCGCGTCGATCACGCAGTCGGCGGATGACTTGAAGGCACGCAACATGGTGTTGTGCCGGTTTCCTGAGGTGCAGATGGTGACGGGAAAAGCGGGCCGCGCCGAAACGCCGTTTGATCCCGCGCCACTCGATATGATTGAGACCATGATTGAGTTTCGAGCGCACGAATTCTGGCCGCGTCGGTGTCTTGTCAAAGACGATGCGGTGCGAATCACGACGGAGTTTCTGCACCGACTTTCCGATGAACGGATGATCGAGCCGGTTTCGACCGACGTGCAGTCTGAAGTTATCGAAGCGGCCCTGTTTCGATTTGATACGGTGCAGCGCGAGACCGCGTTTCAGCACACAGAGATATTCCGCCAGCAGTTGCGTGAAGATTTGTGCCGCATCCTGATTGAAGAAGCTGGCCGTATCTGGATGCAGGCAGGGTTGCTGTCACGGCCGCTCGAAACCGGGGACATTGCCAGCGCAGTCAGCGAGTTGCCGCCGGAATTCCAGCGGGATCTGGAAATGACTTTGAGCCTTGAAACAGTCTCTGCCGTCTTACGGCGCATTCAGGCAACACTGCAGAAGCGAGGCGTATTCAACGAGCTGCGAACGGTACAATCAGAGCGTGGCCTGATGGAAACGCTGGGCCATTCTGCCCGCCGAGCCTTTGGACTGGCCGCACCGACACAACAGGAACAGATACTGAAGGCAGTCCGCAGTGAGTCTATGCAGCGATGGACTCAGCACACGGCGGAACTGAATCGCATTCTGCATTTGCGAGCTGTTCCGACATGGTTGCAACTGGTGAGTGACGAGTGTTTCACAAGGATCCAGATTCTGGATGACGACCTGCGTGCCGTGCAGACTCAGATTCGGGCCATTCGCAACGCAGTTCCCGGGCCGGATGAAGGAGAATCTCCCGAGACCGGAGAACATCATCATGGTCTCGCGCCGTCTGCGGAACTGCCGATTGTGGAACCGCATCCAGAGTTTGATGCGTTGCGCCAGACTCTTATTGAAAAATATTCCCGATCGATCCTGCTGGTAAACCATGACCCGGACAGCCTTGGTAGCTTTGGCGGCGAAATGGATCAGGCCCTGCAAATGCCCGGATGGACCAATGTCTGGACGCGACCGATTCAAAACCGCGTCGATATGCTGGCGACCGGCGTCAACAGTGAAATCGGCGTACGAGTTCTGGGACGTACCCTTGAAGATGTGGTGAACACGTCGGAAGAGATCGCGGCGTTGCTCAAAGATATTCCCGGTGCCGTGGATATCGTCGCCGATCCGGTGCGCGGTAAAGGCCTGATTCAGATCATCCCGGATCCGCATCGAGCAGCGGAACTCGGGGTGGCGATGAGCGACCTGCAGGCCACCATTGAGTTCGCTCTGTCCGGACGCGTGATTACAGATTTCGCAGCAGATCAGGGGCGTACTTCTGTGCGGCTGCGAATCGCCCCAATGGCGGTGGAAGAAGATGAAGAAACCCTGCGACAGCTTCAAGTTCCGTGTTACAGGATTGACGAGAGCAGTCGAAGAACCGATTCATCGCTGAGGATGGTTCCACTCGACGCGGTTGCGGATGTCGTCGTGACGGAAGGCCCGGCAACGATCAAGAGCGAAAACGGGTGGCTGAGAAACTACGTGCGGCTCAATGTGCGAGGTCGAAGTCCATTTGATGTGGTCGAAGACGCACGTCGCCTTGTTGGTCGTCGGATCGTCACTCCGCCGGGCGTGTTCATCGAATGGACCGGTCAGTTTCAGCACGCTGCGGAGACGCAAAGAATGCTGATGATGCTGATTCCGGCTGTACTGCTTCTGATCTTCGGAATTCTCTACGTGACGTACCGTGACTGGACTGATGCGTCAATCATGCTGTTGTCGGCTCCGGGAGCATTGGCTGGTGGCGTGTTGTGTCAGTGGTTGCTGGGATACAAGTTCTCGATCGCTGTGGGAGTTGGCTATATTGCCTGCTTCGGCATGGCGGCGTCTACGGGAATTGTGATGCTCGTGTATCTCCGGGAGGCCGTCGAAAACGCGGGCGGTCTGGATAAGATGACGCTGCAGGAACTGAAAAAGGCCGTGTTCACGGGGGCTGTTCATCGTCTGCGGCCGAAGCTGCTCACGGAAGCGACAACCATCCTGAGTCTGGCTCCGATGCTCTGGAGTGATGGAGTGGGAGCAGAAGTGATTCGGCCTATGGCAGCTCCCGTTCTTGGAGGAATTCTGCTGGCGGATGAAGTGATCGATTTGCTTCTGCCGGTCTTGTTCTATCATGTACGACGACGACGATGGGTCCGGCTTCACGGGAATCAGGTCGGTGAGTGATTTTCCTGAGTTGGAAGTGAAAATAAAACCGTGGTGCATCGCCAATGCTTGATTTATAGCAGGCCGGACTACAGGCTCAGACATTGTTTCTTTCTTTTTATCCTCAATGAATTTTCGGAGTTCTTCCTTGCAGAAACGCCTCTTCAGAATCCTCACGGACTTTGCATTTTCCATCCTGGTTTTTTCCGCTGCTGGTTGCGGTGGCAGCGGTGAAGCCAGGTACATTCCTTCCGAAGAAACTGGAAAAGACGCACTGACAGCCGCGCTGCAGGCATGGCGGGATGGACAACCGCATGGAGTTGTCAAGTCGGGCGAGGTTCCCATCGACACTTACGACGCGCGCTGGCAAGCTGGTGCGAAGCTGGAAAGGTTCGAAGTCGTGCGTAGTGAAATGCTCGACAGTCACAAGGCCTTCATTGTCAAAATGAAACTGGTCGATGAACCGGAAGAACAGGAAGACACGTATCTCGTGATTGGAAAAGATCCGTTGATGGTCTTTCGCAAGCAGGACTACAACAAAGCCAGCGGCGTCGGTGGCTGATCGTCGGTAAGCATTCGTTCAGCAGCCGGTTGTCAGACAGCGAGTGACACCGGTGACGCCATTGACACCGGTGACAGGCACGATAGACAAGGTCACTCGAGTTTCGGAGCCTCGCCCTTTATTTGCCCCTCTCGCTGTCGTGGCCGACAACATTCAGCAAGACCTGATCGCCCTGGATGAAGCACTCACAAAGTTGACCGACACCGATCCGCAGGCCGCAAGGCTGATTCAGCTCCGGTATTTTGTGGGCCTCAGCA
>JAYSPO010001714.1:0-22089 GCA_043722015.1 Candidatus Kuenenia sp.
GGCGTGATTCTGTACGAACTGCTCACCGGCAGCACGCCGCTGGAACGCCAGCAACTGAAGGACGCAGCGTACAACGAGATCCTGCGGCTGATCAAGGAAGTAGAACCGCCGAAACCGAGCGATCGTATCAGCGGAAGTGCGAGTCTTCCCAGCATTGCAGCGCAGCGAAACATCGAGCCCGCTCTGTTGCGACGATCCGTGACTGGCGAACTGGACTGGATCGTGATGAAGGCGCTGGACAAGGAACGTAGTCGCCGTTTTGAAACGGCCAACGGGCTTGCTCGGGATGTCGAACGATTCCTGAATGACGAAGCTGTGGAGGCATGTCCGCCGAGCGCCGGATACAAGCTGCGGAAATACATGCGGCGTCATCGAGGCCAGGTGCTGGCCGTATCTGCCGTGTTCGCCGCGTTGCTGTTAGGCATGCTCGGGACGACGTGGGGTCTCTTCGAAGCCAAACGACAGGAACGCATCGCCTTTGCCGAAGTCGTCAAGAAGGAAGCCGCGCGTCAGCAGGAAGCCGAGCGGGCCGAAGGTGAACGCCTGGCGAAACTGGACGCCGAAAAAGCCCGCGACGAAACGGAGCAAGTCCTCGACTACCTCGTTGCCGCCTTCCGCAAATCCGACCCGGACGCCGACGGCGAGACACTCACCGTGGTGACACTGTTCGAACAAGCGGCGGAGGAAATGCAATCGACATTCCCGAACCAGCCGCTCATTCAGGCCCGGTTGCTGAACGCCATTGGCGGGACATATCTCGGCTTGGGCTTGTACCAGAAGGCCGTGACGGTTTTCGAGCGGGCACTGCATTTGCGCCGCAACGAGCGGGAGGAGCACCATCAGGACACACTGGAGTCGATGAACAACCTAGCCTTGGCGTACAAATACGCGGGGAGGTTAACAGAGGCGTTGCCGCTGTTCGAGCAGACCCTCGAGTTGACGAAGGCCACGCTCGGTCCTAAACACCCGGACTCCCTGACGTCAATGAACAATCTGGCCTTGGTGTACAAGTCTTCCGGGCGGCTATTCGATGCCGTCTCGCTCTATGAGCAGACACTAGAGCTGCGAAAGGCTCAGTGCGGCCCGGCGCACCCGGACACGCTCACGTCGATGAGCAATTTGGCTGCGGCGTACGAATACGCGGGTCGACTGTCGGAGGCGTTGCCGCTCAAAGAACAGACGCTGAAACTCAGGAAGTCCACGCTCGGACTGGAGCACCCGGACACACTCATGTCGATGAACAGTCTGGCCTTTGCGTACGACACTGCGGGGAGGCTGGCCGAGGCGATGCCGCTCTTCGAGCAAACATTGAATTTGCGGAAGGTCAAGCTCGGTCTGGAACATCCAGACACGTTAATGTCCATGAACAATCTGGCCTATGCATATAGATCATCAGATAGGTTAGCGGAAGCCCTGACGCTCTATGAACAGACGCTGGAACTTAAGAAGACCAAGCTCGGCCTGGACCACCCGTCCACTCTCATATCGATCAACAATCTGGCCGGTGCATACGAGGCTGCGGGGCGTTTGAGGGAGGCGTTGCCACTTTATGAGCGGTCGCTGGCGATGTGTAAAGCCAAGCTCGGAACGCAGCATCCGGAAACGCTCGGGGCGATGAATAATTTGGCCAGTGCGTACGAGTCTGCAGGACGTCGGGCGGAGGCATTGCCGCTATTCGAGAAGGCACTGGATCTGATGAACGTCAAGCTCGGCAAGGACCACCCGGACACACTCGGTTTGATGGGAAATCTGGCCAAAGCGTACCTCGCCGACGAGCGGCCTGAGAAAGCGATTCCGTTGTTCAATCAGTTCACTAACGGACATCGCGGCCGATCGACGCCCGACGATACTCGGTTCGCCGGCCTGCTCGCGAAAGTATCTCTAGATCTTTTGCAGCATCGACAGTATCCGGTCGCAGAAACTTACCTGCGGGAATGCCTGGAGATCCGCGAGAAGAAGATGCCGGATGAGTGGATGCTCTTTGATACGAAAAGCATGCTCGGTGGGGCGCTGGCCGGGCAGAAGAAGTTTCAGGATGCCGAACCACTGCTCATCGAAAGCTATCAGGGCATGAAAGATCGCGAAGCAAAAATCCCACCCGCTGGCAATACCCGCCTGAATGAGGCAGTACAGCGGCTGGTTGATCTCTACACCGACTGGGAAAAGCCCGATGAGGCAGAGACATGGCGATCAAAGCTGGACGCACCAAAGCCCGACGGCGAGTTGCCTGAGTGAATTCGGGCCAACAGCACAGCAATTCTGATCACTTGGGCCAAGCACCGCGTCGGCCCAGGTTCCTGGCCCCTTGAGAATGACGAGGCCTGAAGGGCCAGCCATTGATGATTGTCCTGTGTCATCCTGCTATGAAATATGAGGGAATGGGTTCGTAGCCGGAGTCGTGAGACTTTGGACTCGTCCCGGCGCATCCGAATTCTCACGAATCCGGCTAGATGGTTAACTGGGCCGACGCTTCACTTGGCCCAGGCTATTGGAATTAATGGGCCGTTGGCCCGGAAGACGCGAAACACAACGATTGAACGAGCAGTTCGGAGTTAATGAAAACCATGCCTGCTTTCATCAAATGCAAATGCCCTCACTGCGCCGCACCATTGCGTGTTGGCGAACAATTCGGCGGCAAGACCGTCCCTTGTCCAAAGTGCCAGGGAAGACTCGTGATTCCACGGCCTCCCGAATCCGGAAACGCTTCGCCACCGCCACATTCGAACGCGCCACCATCGGCGTCAGTCGATCCGACCGCGACTAGCGTCACGAAGCCAACGGTGACCCGGGTCAAGGCTCCGAAAGCCGTTGCACCTGCTTCCAACAAACCTCGGTCTCGAATTCCAAAACGCATTCCGCCCCCCGGTTCGGATGCGTCCATCAAAGCATCATCCGAGCCTAGGAACGCTTTCAACGTTGGAGCTGAAAAAGGGACATTGCCCCGTCGAAGCATCGAACGCAACTCCGGACGTACGCCCCTTTTCATTGGGCTCGGGGCTGGCGCTGTGCTGTTGATCGCAGTATGTGTCTCTGCAACTCTTTGGGCGTCTGGTGTTTACTCAAAGTCATCCACGGGTAATACAGAGCAGCTGCCGCTCGCACAGATCGAGTCTTTGAAATCGTTCCCATCCCCTGTTGATGTCGTTCGTAACGACCAGCCACCGAAGCAAAGCTCAACTGCTGAGGACGAAATTAAGGCTCAGCAAGCAGCCGCAACGCGAGAAAAGGACGCGGAGCGGCTCAGGGCTGAGCAGGAGACAGAGATCCACCGCTTGGCAGAAGTGGCAGAGCGTGAACGCGAAAGGCAAGTTGAACTTTCGCAGCCGTCACTTGAACGTCCCGCTTTCTGGCACACTGCAGGCAGCCATGCCGACGGATTCCTCGGTGCATTGTTGGCTGCTGGCACATTGCACGATTATGAATTGGACAAGATGCAGCGCCGAACGATCCCAAAACGCCAGTTGGCCGCGGAAATTGAATTATGGAGCGACACGCTCCGTCAAAAAAGAGTTGTCGATGACGATGCGATCGACTTGAAAGCACTGGTAACTTACTTGGGTCTGGCCGATGGCCTGTACGAGAATGAAGTGTTTCAACCCGCTCGGTCGGAGCGATATCGATCTCGGATTGCTCGCCTTCGGGAGGAAACCATTGATTCATGGCACACAGGTTTAAACAGACTACCCGAAGCTGACTTGGAGAGGATTGATACCGTGCTTTACGTGATTCAGTTCGAAGCACTCTTTGATGTCCAAGACAGTGCGGAAACAAACCTACGGAAAGCGGACGAACTTCTGCAGCGGCTCCAGTCCATCGATCTGGAATCGGTTGAGGAATGGGCCGAGCTGATCGATTCCTATCAGGTGCCGGCTGCACTCGCGTTAATCCAGAAGGATTGTCTTTTCAAGGAGTCAATCTTTGATAAAGCCGACTTCAGAGCCATGGCAGCGGCGGCCAGGAATCAGTTTCCCGGAAAGAAATAGCGTGACAGCCCGCAAATTCATGTGGGATTGTTTTCGTGGGTCACTGGATTGTCCAGCGATGGTAGTCCAGGTTGCACGCAGCAAGTCAGTTTTGCCTGCCTGCCGTCGATGATGGTTGGCCAATCGCCAATCGCATTTTCCGAGTCTGATCCGGTACGGTTCGTCCCCCTCTCAAGGACGCATATATGTCGATCAGCATTCAGTGCCCAACGTGTGACAGGCCGTTGAGAACCCAAGACGACAGAGCAGGTAGACGGCTAAAGTGTCCAGGCTGCGGAACGGTAATTATGGTTCCCGATGTGGCACCAATCGGGAATTCGCCGTCACTGAAGAGGCCGCGCCATCCGGAATTGGTCAAACCCGACGGCGCAATCAATGGTTTGCCTGGGGCGATCCGCGAAGGCCGAACAAGACCATCCGTCCATGGCACACCAGCACATGCCGATTCAGACTCAGATCCAGCGAAGGCGATTCGAGCGAATTTGCCAACTTTGGCTCGGGCACCGGCGGCGCCCGCGGAAATACCGGCGACACGTTTTCGACGGTACTTGCGATGGGGACTTTCGGTACTCGGTGCTCTGATACTTGGTGCAATCGGCTTCGGTACAGCAGAAATGGGTTTTTACCGACAAACCGAATGGAGCGTTAACTATTCTGCGTCTGGGGAGCAAATATCGAAGACTGGGAACGGAACGTTCAAGTTTTACGGAATTGAACTTCTGAATAGCGACGACCTGGATTCGTTTAAGCGTAAGAGCAACGTGATAGGGATGTTGATCATTGGAACGGCATCCGTGGGAAGCGGATTGATCGGTGGCACGCTCGCCTTTATGGCACTCAGGCGTCTGGCTTGGTCGAAAGGCGATTTGGGTTGACTGAGGCCTCACGGGTTGCAGCAGATTGGCAAACTCAATTTCAGATTCATGTATCAGCGGCAAAGGCGACAGTCCAATCTTCGACAGCCAATCCCGAGACTCGTCGGAACTCACGGTTGTTGGTTACCAAAGTCAGCGCGTGAGTGAGTGCAATTGATGCAATCAAAAGATCGTTGGGACCGATTACTTCGCCCCGCACCTCTAACTCATCGCGAATCTGCGCATAGTTCCGAGCGGCCGCGTCATCGAACGGCAACGAAACATACGGCGCAAGTGTCCGCTCGACACGCGCTATCCGATCCTGACGCCGTTCATATTTTCGGGCTCCATGTAGCAACTCGGCCCAAACGACGGAACACACCGCGATCTCGCTCGCCGGAGTGATTCTCAATCGCGCCTCCACCGGCGAACTGGCATTCTTCAAATAAATGATCCACACATTTGAATCGAGGAGGTATTGCACTACCAGATTTCCCGCGTTTCCAGCGGCAGCTGAGGTGGCCGCTCAAATGGTTCGTCAGCGAAACATCCTGCAGTAGACTCAAAGTAGCCGAGTGGGTAGCCCATGTCGTCGATACATTCCGGGAAGTTCGACCTGATACTGGCCAAGGTGACAACATCCCGAACCGCTTGTTCGAGCAGTGACGCAGATCGCGGGTCAAGGCGATCGAGGAGTCGGTCAAGTTGGTGAGAGATTGGATGCAAAACAGGATCTCAGATATCATGTAAACACAGCGAGTCTTGAGGTAACTCAGTAATCAAGTTTTAATCGCAGCCAGCGACTCAGGCAAGCGTGACCCGGCATTTGTGAACACATTTGGGCAGGGGGCCGAGGGTTGACGCAAATGACATTCGCCACAAACCACACTGCAATTGAATTGTCGGATGCCCCAAGAAGTTCCACGAATTGTAAAACTCGCAAGATCCGACGAGAATGTTGATGCGTATTGTGCGAACCAACGACAATCACATGTTTTTTGCCGGATCATCAATGGGCCATGATCGTGGCCGCTTTCTGAGGTATGTCTGAGTTATGCCGGAATTTGCAGTTGAACTGTCAAATGTCACCAAGACGTTCGGGACAAACACGGCGGTTCGAGACCTGGATCTGGCGATTCCAGCAGGGTCAATCTACGGCTTCATCGGCCCGAACGGATCTGGCAAGACGACGACAATTCGCATGATTCTGCGGATCTTTTTTCCGGACCGAGGCCGCGTCACGATTCTCGGAGAATCGGAAGGCAAATGTGCGGATGATCGCGTTGGTTATCTGCCTGAAGAACGAGGTCTGTACCGCCGCATGAAAGTTCGCGATCTGTTGCAGTATTATGCAAGGCTGAAAGGCTTTCGTGACTGCAATGGAGAAATCGACTTCTGGCTGAATCGTCTCGGCGCTGCAGATTGGGCGTCCAGGAAAATCGAGACACTGTCGAAAGGAATGACGCAGAAGGTCCAGTTTATGGCTGCTGTGATAGCTCGTCCGAAACTGCTGATCCTTGACGAACCTTTCAGCGGACTCGACCCGATCAATCTGGAATTGTTGCGGGAGGCCATTCTGGAAATTCGCAGTCGCGGCACGACGATCATTTTTTCGACGCACGAAATGGACGTGGCTGAACGGATGTGCGAGCGAGTCTTCATGATCCACAACGGAAACAAAGTTCTGGATGGAACAGTCGGTGAGATTCAGAAGCGTTACCCCGCCGATGAAGTTCGTGTGCGACTGTCTGAGGGACAGATGTTACCGGATAAGATTCCCGGCGTCCTTTCCCGTGAAGAACGTGGCGCGTACATTCATCTGAAACTTCAGGACGGCGCTCAAGCCAATGAACTGCTTAAGCGAATGGCCAACGAGAGTCAGCTTGAACACTTTGAATTGTTGCGTCCGTCGCTGCACAATATTTTCATTCGCATGGCGGGGCCTGAGGCGGTGGCATCGAAAGTCTGAGGGACTCCTTCGGCGAACGGGGGATGTCAATCCCCTGATTGAAAACGTGGACACTCAGGAAATCAGAGGCCTCACGTCCCCCGCTCGCCAAGCACCGCCTCAATTCTGCCCGCGCGAAGTTTTACAATCACGACTGAGATCAACCGATGCAGAAAATCCTTACAATCGCCCGACGCGAATATCAGGCGATGGTTGCCACAAAGGCGTTCGTGATTGGTATCGCGCTAATGCCAGTAATGATGCTCGGCGGCATGTGGATCCCTGGGCTCCTGAAAGGTATGGAGCGGGCCGAAGATCGCAGAATTGCGATTGTGGATGGGTCTGGCCAGCTCTTCGAACCGTTGCAAATGGCTGCGAATCTGCGAAATCAGTTGTTGAAGGCAGCAGCTGGTGAACCAGCCCTTGCAGACTCGGAAGCGGAAGCCAAGGCCGGCGACAGATCGTCGAAATCTGTTCCCCGGGACAAAAACAAAGAAGAGGATCAACAGGCTCGAAAAGCGATGGGGTTGGAGGAAATCCATCGCTACGTGCTGGAATCGATTTCTGCGGACGGATTCAGTGACGAGCAGCGGTTGGCGTTGTCGGAGAGAATCCGGAGCGGGGACCTCTATGCATTCATCGAAATTCCTGCCGATGTTCTGCTGCCGCAGACGCTGGAACCGATATCGGCCGCGTCTCTGCAATTACCCGAAATCAAATACGTCGCCCAGGACGCTGCGTTGGCTGACGCAAAACGATGGGTCGATACCGCGTTGAACCAGTTGATTCGGGCGAATCGACTCACCACGGCTGGAGTCTCCCCCATCGTGCTGCTGGAACTGGAGCGAAAGGCACCGGTCGTGGGATCCGGGCTTTATACCCGTGACGAAGCGGGCCACATCAGCAGTGAAGAGAAGCCGAACGAACTGGCCAGCATTTTTCTGCCGATGGGACTGATGATGCTGATGTTCATGATCGTCATGATGTCGGCGCAGCCGATGCTGGAGAGCGTGCTGGAAGAAAAGACACTGCGGATTTCTGAAGTACTGCTGGGTTCCGCTAACGCACAGCAATTGATGACCGGAAAGCTGCTGGGAAATGTGGCAGGATCACTCACCGTGTTCGCGCTGTACGCAGGTGGCGGTCTGGCCGCCGCATACTGGAAGGGATATACGGACAGCATCCCGTTTCATATTCTTCCCTGGTTCGTGATCTATCTATTGCTGGCCGTGCTGCTGTTCAGCTCGATTTTTATGGCAATTGCGGCCTCAGTGAGTCAGCTGCGCGAGGCTCAGGGATTGCTTCTGCCGGTGTGGATGGTCATGCTGTTGCCGATGTTTGTGTGGTTCAACGTCGTGCGAGAACCCAACAGCATGCTCGCGGTTGTGCTGAGTTTTTTCCCGCCATCGACTCCCCTGATGATGACGCTGAGACTAGCCACTGGCGCGATCATTCCTGGCTGGCAAATTGCTCTGAGTTTTGCCTTGCTGATTCTCGCCACTGTCGCTGGGGTGACTGCGGCCGCAAAAATTTACCGGGTCGGGATTCTGTGGCAGGGAAAAACGCCTAAACTTTCAGAAATGCTGATGTGGCTGATTCGCAATCCGACCTCTGCCAGAAACTGAACAATGACGACTTGATAGCGACTTCGTACAGCAGATTGCACAGCGAAATAGGGTTCGACGACAATTCAAGTGCGCGTGCTGTCAGTGGCCGGATGGGTTTTGTTATGGATGAAGCCGCAATTTGTGCGTTTCACCGCGAAGCGGTTTGAGAGATTAGCCGGTGGTAAGCGGATCGCCACCACCGGGCGCGTTTCGAAAATTGCCTTAGCACCCTGACGGGTGCAAGAATTGCGTTTTTGGTATCCCTTCAGGATGCATGGCACTGTGCCTTCTTTGGGACTGTCGTCTGAATCGTTTAACGGCAAGCCGCAGGCGTCGGTGCCAGGTTTCGCCTACGCCTTCGGCTCGCCGTTAAACGAAAATGCCGACATTGAACACTAGAACGACGGCCCCCTTTGACCGGTGGTGCGTTTGTGAGTTACCACCGGCTAATTTCTGACATCCTTTCTGGATGAATCGCATTCATAGCCATCAAAGCGTGACGCGAACTTCATTTGTTGTTGAACTGCTTTTTTGTATTATGCAAAAACACTGAAAACTCCCACGAGCGACCGATTGCTTCACATATCGAGTTTTGATAAATTTTTGATGATCCCGATTTCCAGACGACTGATACCTTAAACTGAGTTGGGATGACTGGAATGTTATCCAACAAAGATCAGGGCCACTGATGATGGAACGTCGCGAAGCCGTCAACGATGCCCTGACGAAGTACCGCGAACTGAAGGCGGCGTTGGGTCATGTGCCGTCGTCGCGCGAGTTCTACAAAGTTTGCTCAAAAAGGGCACTGGGCGCCGCATTTGGTGGTGGCAGCGCGTATTCGCAATTGCAGGTCCTCGCAGGCGATAAGCCCAAGGAATTCTCTTCACCCAAATCGTCACTTGATGAAATTCTCACTCAGTGGGGAAACTTGGCTCGCGAGACCATTCGAGATTTCAACAAACTGCCAATCCAAGACGACTGGGCTCGACGCGGACTCAAACCAACCGTCTCTGGAATAACGAAGACCCATCAGGTTCATTGGTCTGAATTGCCGCGACATTTCTCGACCCGATTTGCGGATATTGACTCGTGGGCAGACGTGACGTCTGCTATTTCGACGGCTGATGATGGGGCACCAGATACGTCACATGCGATTGACAACGAACAATGTTACGTCTACCTAATGAAGGATCTTCGAAATGGAGCGTTCAAGATTGGCATCGCCGTTAATCCGAGGAAGCGCGAAGGCACACTTCAGAGCGAGCAGCCGAAAACCGAACTGATTGCCGCCAAGAGCTATGTCAACAGAAAGATGGCGCTTGCGATGGAGAAAGCTCTTCATCACGTGTACGGCCATAAGAGAAAAAGGGGCGAGTGGTTTGTTCTTGATTCAACTGATATTGCAGAGCTGAGGGCAACACTTAGCGATCCAATTGGATAGCAAAATGCAGGTTCAACAACAAATGAAGTGTGAGGCATAGAAATCGCAGTTTGGCCTCGGCCCATTCGAGCATCGCCATTGTCACAATTCTTCACGGCATAGAGTGCCTGGGAACCAAGGTGCTGCACGTTTCCCTCAAGCGATATCGCAAAATCTGCGTGACAACAGTACGTTAAGGCAGGTACACTTCTGGTATGAACACAATCAACTACCTCGACAGAATGTTGCAGCCGGTCACTGAAGCCATGAGCCCCGAATTCGCCAGCAAGCTGGTCGGCTTGCGGGCGGATGACGAATTGCTGTCCCACATTGAGATTCTTCGTGCAAAGGCCAATCAAGGGATCATGACAGCCGAGGAAGAAGGAGAGTACCGCGAGTTTGTGGAAGCGGTTGATGTAATTTCCATTTTGCAGGCGAAAGCCCGCCGAGTCCTTGCGAAGCCTTCGCGATAATCATGGACGCAACGACCCGGACCGTCGTGCGAGAACGCGCGGCGTGGCGTTGTGAGTATTGCGGACTTCCCGAAGCCGCGACTCCGTATGTTCCCTTTCATGTGGAACATGTGATCGCTCAACAGCATCTTGAAGATGACAGCCTCGACAATCTGGCCTTGGCGTGTGATCGATGCAACGCATTCAAGGGGCCGAATCTCTCAAGCATTGACCCCGAAACAAAGGCCGTCGTACAGCTCTTTCACCCAAGAATTGATCTTTGGGCGGAACACTTCGAGTTTGATGCCGGATCAGTAGTGGGGCTCACACCAAGAGGTCGAGCGACCGTACGACTCCTTCTCATGAATGCGCCGCGACGTGTACAGCTTCGAGAAGAATGGGCGATCGAAGATACGGGCTGGTAATGATGTTCAATAAAGCAGCCAGTCGTATTGTCAGGCGAGGATGAGGATCCAAGGTCGAAGAAGTTTCAAAAGAGTGAGTAACACCATGACAAGGGTGCCAGAATCACGTTCCCGGCAACGTGCTTCCTGGCGTCACCTGTGAATCGGTCAAGAAACCGCTTACAATCGATACGCCGTTGTTGCAGTTACCGACACACTTGCGCCAGAAATTAAGATGAACGTTTGTCATCGACTCAGCATTCAGGTGAATGACCATGACGCATGACGATGGGAAGACACAAGGTGCAGCACAGAAGACTGACCGGGGACTGGACGCCATTTCGTTGATCCTGAAGCAGGCAGGGAAAACTGCGGACGAGGTGGCTGCGCTGGCGACGCTCGATGACGCAGACCGCAGTGCCGAGGATCAATTTTCGGGTGAAGCCCCGACGCTGAGTTCGCTGTTCGGAAACGCGAAAGCCGTGGCGTTTGATGCTGGCCGATTTCGTCCGTCGCCGGATGTGGCTCAGACAATGGCTGCCAGTCTGGAGTTCCTGTTGAAACGCAAAACGGCAGGCACGCTGCTCGATCATGAAAAGATGTTGATTCACGCCGACACATTGTCCGGGCTCGCACAAATTGGGTTTTTCGGGCTGGCCATTCCCACTCAATATGCAGGCAAAGGTGCAAAGCTCGGAGATCTGGGGCCGCTGCTACGCGCGTTAACGGCCGTTCATCCTGACCTGGCCATCCTGTTTGAAGTCCATAATTTCCTCGGGCCAGTCACGCCGCTCCTGGATTTTGGTACGGAAGCTCAGAAGCAGGAATACCTTCCGCGGATGGCTCGTGGCGAGCTCCTGGGTTCTTTCGCTCTGACGGAACCCGGTGCCGGCGCTGATCCAAGTCAGCTGAGCATGACGGCCAGGCGTGAGGGAGACAAATACTTCGTGTCCGGCCTCAAGTGGCCGATCACAAATGTCAACTACGGAGGACTTTGTGTTCTGGTTCTGAAAATCGACGGCCAGGATCTTCCAAAGGGACGCGATTCCGGCATGTTGCTCTTCGAGGTTCCCTGCGAAGACACTGCACACTTCCGCATGATTCGCAATCGGTTGTCAGCATTCGATTATCTCTGGAATGCACGATTCCGTCTGACAGACATGGAGGTTCCAGCATCCCAACTGCTGGGACTACCGGGCAAGGGTTTGGCGCAGGCATTCAGTTCACTGGCAAAGGGGCGCGGTGGAATCTGCGTCAACAGCGCCGCCAAGATCTTTCGACTGCTGGCTCAGGTCATTCTGGATCCGAGTCAAACTGAAGACTCAGGCGGCCCGACGCGGCGCAACACGCCTGGCGGCTGGATGTCCTTCCGTAGCACGTTCGGTAAGCCGCTCAGTGAGGCACCTCGCATCCAGAGTTGGATCGGGCGAGCAGCTTCTCATGCATTGGCCAGCCGCGTATTGGGAGATGTCTGCTTTCGTTTGGCAGCAAATGGCGTCCGCGACGAAGTGATGGGGATGATCGCAAAAGTCTACGCGACGAAGGCTTTGCTGCGCACTGCGATCAACGTCTATCAGATTCAGGGAGGTCGCTCCGTTCATTGCGATGAACGACGTCAGGCCATTCGTCAGGGCGGTGAAGGATCGCTGGCCGAAGCCGGGCCGCTGATCGAGAACTACATCGGCGAGAACATGCACGAATTCACAATTGCAACAGTGTACGAAGGCCCCAATCCGGTCCTGGCGGATGTCGGTGCTCCCAACGCGATGACGCGGGGAATCCGCACGAAATATCTGGAGCCCATCGGAATGGCTGAAGTGAATGGCCAGTTCGGTTGGCTGGTCAAAGCACGATTCGGCTGGTTCCTCGTCCGCACAGTTTTTGGCTCACTGAACCCATGGACTGGATCGCTGGTGGGCCTGCAAAACGTCTTTCCTGAAAAAGAACGCCTAATCCAGCGAGCACTTCGCCGAAATCGCATTCTGGGCCGTCGAATCCTGATCATCATCGCAAGGCACCAGAAGAATTTCATCGATCAGAGTTTTCTGCTGGGGGACGAAGGAGGCATCTTTGACCAACTCTGTTCGTCTGTGGCATCACTGGTCTACGCGATCACACTGAGCGCATCAAATCCTGAATACCTGCGGGTTGCATCCGCACTCGATCAGGAAGCTGAACTTCGATTGAAGGGAATCAATGAATCGGCAGCATTGCAGCACGCCTGGTCAGAGATTGGAAAAACACTGATGAATTCGGAATCCGCTTTGTTCGCCGATCTGATTTCCGAGATCGAAATCAGCGATATTCCCCTCGACCCGCGTTTCATCGATCGATTCATTTAGTACTTTGTCACGCAATCATTGATGGGTTGTGTGCCACTGGCTCTGCCAGTGCGCCCTATTTGCAGGAAGCACTGGCAGAGCCAGTGGCACACAACAATACACGACTGACACAGCACTAGAATCACCGATTTAGTCCGCAAAGCATTCGGCAATCACAGTCCGGGAAAGCGACATGACAGAATTCACTACAGTCGAATGGATCAGGCCGCAACTGGCACTGGTCACGCTCAATCGCCCGCAACGACGGAATGCACTGTGTATTCAGATCCTTGACGAATTATGCATTCAGGTCGAACGGATGGCGACCGACCGCACGGCACGAGTTCTGATTCTGCGTGGCGCGGGATCTGTCTTTTCGTCCGGTCTGGATCTGTCAGAAGCATCAAATCCCGATCTCGTTCAGCAGTCAGCCGAGTCAGTTTCACGAGCTTTGCAGTTGATGCGGAGTACTCCGATCGTCACTATTGCTGCCGCACATGGCGGTGCCTATGCAGGTGGTGCTGGTCTGATGGCGGCCTGTGATATCGCGGTTGGATCCAGCGACCTCAAAATCAGTTTCCCCGAGGCTCGACGAGGATTACTGCCCGCATTGATCTGCGCCGTATTGAGTCTCAAAGTGCGCGAAGGTGATTTGCGAGAACTGTTCCTTGCCGGGAATGTGATTGATGCTGCCAGAGCTCAGCAGATCGGTTTGCTGCAGCAAGTCGTTGAGCCCGACAAACTTCAGGATCGAGCGATCGAAATTGCAAAAAACGTTCTGGCTGGCGGACCTGAAACGATCGCGGCCACCAAGATGCTGCTGAACAACGCATACCAACCGACGCAGGCAACGTCGCTCCAACACATGATCGACGTCCATTTGGGAGCCCGCCGCAGTTCCGAGGCCACTGAAGGATTGGCAGCATTTCTTGAGAAACGATCGCCGAATTGGATGTGTAGCGAATCCTGAAGTGCCTGGTCTGCGTCGCTCCGGGATAACTCCCACTGCGCTTCAGCGAGCGGGGGATGTCAATGCCCTGATTTTGCAGCTAAAATGCGGACAATCAGGGCACTTACGTACCCCGCTCGCCTTCCTACAGCGTCATGCAGGGTCCAGCGTCTATTGTGGTTCACCGCTCGCACTCCGCACTCCGCACTCCGCACTCGCGACGTCAAAATGTATTGAGTTATCCGTTACGCAGTGGCGCGAGTATGCAACAATTCGCCAGCCTTGATCGGTCGGACATCGCCGGCATCGACCGTCACGAGCGCTATTGTTCTCCCGCCGCCGTCAACAAATTCGACCTCATATCCCTTGCCCCCTTTGTAAACATGCACAATGGTCCCGACATCACCGCGAGTAAGTTTCTCGTGCGGGGATTCGGCGTCAAGTACGACAAGCGAGTGTTCGACCATCATAACTTCTCTTCGGGATAGGCTGTAACCAATCGTGGCGGATCATCGTCCTCGACGATCCACACCGTCCGAGGCTCGGCTGGCATCAGGAATGGGCATGCATTTCAGTCGGACAACGAATTGCAATCTATGTGGCTGCGAGGATTCTATCGGGGGACTCGGAGGTTGTCACCTAAATTTTCTGTGGTGATTTCAGTGATGGGGGAGCTGCTCCGATCTCCATCCTTTCAGGATGAATCGCCTTAAGCAGTCGGAATAGCTGCAATTTCCTGCAGGCCGAGTTCCTGGATGCTGATTTCCCGCATCCGGAATTTTTGAATCTTGCCGGTCACGGTCGTCGGGAAAGTCTCGACGAATTTCCAGTACTGAGGGACTTTGAAGTACGCGATTCGCTCTTTGCAAAATGCCTTCAGTTCGTCTTCCGACGCCACCATTCCTGCCCGAAGCTGGACCCAGGCCATCACGGCTTCTCCAAGTTTTCGATCGGGAACGCCAATGACCTGAACGTCCTGAACGGCGGCATGCTGATACAACACGTCCTCAAGTTCCCGAGGATAGATGTTCTCACCTCCACGTATGATCAAGTCTCGCAGGCGCCCTGTCATGCGATAATATCCATTGGTCTCTCGAAGCGCCAGGTCTCCGGTATGCAGCCAGCCTTGAGCATCAATCGTTTCGGCGGTCTTCTCCGGCATCCGGAAATAGCCAAGCATCACGTTATGCCCCCGTGTGCATAATTCTCCGGGTTGTCGGTCTGGCAGATCGCTGCCTGTCGCAGGATCGATGATTTTGACTTCAACGCCCGGCAATGGTCGTCCGATTGTTCCCACCCGCAACTCCAGTGAATCCTCTGCCCGTGTCTGGGTGATGAGCGGTGATGCTTCCGTCTGACCATAGCCAATCGTCAATTGAGAGATACCCATATCGCCCGTCACTCGTTTCATCAGGTCGATCGGGCAGGGGCTGCCAGCCATGACTCCGGTACGAAGAGTCGCGAGCCGTCGCTCCCGAAAATGAGCATGTTCCAGCAACGCGATGTACATCGTGGGAACGCCATAGACGGACGTGCAGCGTTCAGTTTCAATGGCCTGCAGCACTGCTCCAGCATGAAAACTCTCGCCGGGAAATACCATCGTCGTTCCATGCACGACCGAACATAACGTCCCCATGACACACCCAAAACAGTGATACAACGGGACCGGAATGCAGATTCGGTCTTCAAAAGTCAAGCGCTGGAAAAGTCCACAGTAATAGGCGTTCATCAGAATGTTCCGGTGCGAAAGCATGGCTCCTTTTGGAACGCCGGTTGTGCCTGACGTGAATTGAATATTGATCGGATCTGTGTGCTGCACCTCGAGTTCGGACTGTTCCAACTGCTGTGCAGAAATGGTGTCCGACTTTGCCAGGAATTCGGGCCAGGAAATTGTTCCCTCGGGAGATTCACCGCGCAGCGTGATGACCCATTTCAGTCGCGGGAATTGCGAGCTTGCCAGTTGTCCAGGACTGAATGAGGCCAGTTCCGGAATTGCCTCCCGCAGCGAAGCAAAATAGTCAACACTCTTGAAGCTGTCGATCAGCGCCAAACCACTGAGATCGGCTTGACGTACCGCATAGGCAAGTTCGTTGGTCCGATAGGACGGATTAATGGTCACCAGGATCACGCCGATCCGCGCCGTCGCGAATTGCAGCAAAATCCACTCGGGTATATTTGTGGCCCAAACGCCGAATCGGTCACCACGTTGAAGCCCGGTTGCCAGCAAAGCCCGCGCGACGCGATCAACCTCCTGATCAAATTCAGTCCATGTCCGCCGCCAATTGAGGCTGCAAAATACTGCCGCGTCGTGATTTGGAATCTTTCGAGCAGTCTCACGGAGCACCTGTCCGATGGTCAGTGATTCCAGCCAGGGAGTTGTCGTTTCCGTCGGAAGAGAATCGGGCGTCTGACTCGTATTCATATTTACCGCCTTTGCGAAATGGAATCAACTCGACGACTCATTTACGGGCATCGAAAGCAGTGCCTGGGCCAGCGCCTTACCCTGCGCATCGTTTCGCAGTCCGCGTTTCAGGATACCGCGAACTACAAAATTCAGTCCACCAAGATTTGGCAATTCAAATCGCTCGACCGATTCAACTCCAATCGTTTTGAAAAACTGGTGGACTCGCTCGGCCGTCAGCCAGGATTCAAGCCATTCATAATGCGAGCGCGAACGGGCGAGGATTCCAATATTTGCACTCGTCCCCTTATCACCACTGCGACCGAAGGCGATGTCTGCGAGACATTTCGCCCTGGCCAGAGGGACTTCAGGTCGGACTGGTACTTCCAGAATTGTCGGGTGGCGATCGCGAACACCGGGCGTTGACCAAACGACTGGAAGTGTGCGATCCCTGATAGAGTCCGAAGTGCTGAAAAAATCGACTTGCGGTGGAACCTGGTCCGATTCAATCAGACAGGGCCAATATCGAATTACGCCACGCACGCGTGGTCTTCCTTCGCCATAGCCGGTCGTTCCCTGTGGACCGGCCGTTACCAGTGGCATCAATTCCCGCGTGAACTGCTCAACGGCCTGCCTGGATTCTGATTCCACTGCGATGCGCAGAATGGTCTCAAATGAGTCGTCGTGTCGAATCGTGAGCGCATCGACCGGGACGCTTTCCGCATTGCCGAGACATTCAACGATTGCATCCCGATAGACGCAGCCGGCTTCGCGAAGTCGCTGAAGCACGATCTCGCCGCATCGCCGAGCCTTGCGCACGGACTCAGGCCCAAAGATTGTTAACATTCCTGCGGCACGAAATCCGTCGTGCCAGGTGGCACTGACCTTGAGAGTCGATGAACACGGTCGGCCTCTGGCTCCGCGCACGGCAACTCGATCGGGACCTTCCTGTGAGACTTCGAGCTGCAAAAACGATACCGTCGCATCCGGGCTCAGATATTGACTCGGGTCACCAATCTCATAAATGAGCTGCTCTTTGACAGTCTCAACAGTGACATGTCCTCCCGAGGATTCTGATTTGGTGATCGTGCAGGTACCGTCACTGTGAATTTCGGCAATTGGAAATCCGATGTGAGCGGGATCCGGGACAGCGAGCCAATCCGACGAAATGCCGCCGGTGACATGAGTTCCACATTCCAGCAGATGGCCGGCAATCGTGGCTCCTGCCAAACGATCCCAGTCTGTCGGGTCCCATCCGAAGGCGTAAACACACGGCGCGACGACCATCGATGGGTCTGCCACGCGCCCGGTAATGACAATGTCGGCATCCGCCTTGAGTGCCTGCACAATCCCGCTGCAGCCAAGATAGGCATTCGCAGTGACCAGCCGGTCGCGGACACTGGACAGAGGATTGTGCGAATCCAGATTCTGAAAATGTTCGCTGTATGAATCGCCCGACAGCATCAATGGCAAGACATCGTCACCAGAGACCACACCGATCCTGAGAGCGCGACAGCCGACCCTCTGCAAAGCTGCCACGCAGGCGCGGGCACAACCAAGCGGATTCAATCCGCCGGCATTCGCAATCAACCGACAGCGTCCGCCGACTGCCCAGTAGGTCGCAAGTCCGGCCACGACATCGACAAAGTCCTGCGAAAATCCCTGCGTGGCGTCGCGCTCGCGCTGGAGCGCCAGAATCGACATGGAGACCTCGGCCAGGTAGTCCATCGTGAGAAAGTCAAGGTTCGGCACCTGCGAGAGCAATTCAAACGCTGCGGATGGACGATCGCCCCAAAACGCCTGTGCATTTCCGACTCGAATCATTGTTTTCATATCTCCCTCGCCGTGCTCGGCCGGGCTGCCAGAGCCGTTTGAGGCACAACAGACAGTGCGGCGGATAACCACAGCCTCGTGTCATTCGGGGGGATAATCGCATCGACCCAGCCACGGGCTGCGGCATAACGAATATCGGTTTGCTCCTCGTACTGTTGACGGATGGTCTCCCGCAGCTGGTTGATGGCATCTGGTGAGAGCGGACGCCCGGACTTCTCGGCCTCACGCATGCGAAGTGTCAGCATTGTATCGGCTGCCTGGTTGCCACCCATTACGGCGCAGCGGGCATTTGGCCAGGCAAGCATGAGCGAAGGGTCATAAGCGCGACCACACATTGCGTAGTTCCCGGCGCCGTAAGAACTACCGACAATCACCGTAAACTTTGGGACGGTCGCGACACTCATCGCATACACGAATTCTGCTCCCGAGCGGATAATTCCGGACTGCTCGGCCTGCTTTCCAACCATGAATCCCTGCACGTCCTGGAAAAAGACGAGTGAAATTCGTGTCTGGTTGCAATCCCTGACGAAGCGGGCCGCTTTTTCGGCAGCATCGCCATAGAGCACGCCACCAATTTGAAGCTCGCCCTGACTGGTCTTTGTGCGACATCGCTGGTTGGCGACAATTCCGACAGACACGCCGTTTATCAGAGCGTAGCCGGTCACCAGAGTGCGTGCATAGTCCGGCCTGAATTCCTGAAAACTTCCAGCATCGACAATACAGCTCAGCAGATCGCGCACATCGTATTCTCCACGTCCGTCAGCTGAGACGATGTTGAAGGCATCCTTCGGATCGCGTGCCGGATCACAGCCGATCTTCTGCATCGGGCGATCGGGCAGCATGGCGATCAGTGATCGCAGTCGCGCGAGGCACGATTCATCATCCTTCTCATAAAAGTCAACTGTCCCGCTGATGGCGGAGTGCATGCGGGCTCCACCCAATTCTTCGGGATCCGCTGTTTGTCCAATGGCCGCCTTCACAAGCGCCGGACCAGCCAGACAGAGCTGGCTTCCTTCTGTCATCAGGATCTTGTCACAGAGCACTGGCAGATATGCCCCACCGGCGATGCAGTTTCCCATGACGGCCGCATATTGCGGGATCCCGTCAGCCGACAGGATGGAGTTATTGCGAAAGATGCGACCGAAGTCATCTTCATCCGGAAAAATCTCGTCCTGCAGCGGCAGAAACACGCCTGCGGAATCCATCAGATAAACGATCGGCACTCGAAGTCGATGTGCGATCTTCTGAGCGCGGATCAACTTCTTGACCGACTGCGGAAACATGGCCCCGGCTTTGACAGTCGCGTCATTGGCCGCGATCATGCAGGGCTGACCGCTGATCCAGCCGAGCCCCGTAATGACACCGGCCGCAGGCACGCTGCCCCAATCCGGATACATTCGATGTGCGGCCCACAGACCAAGTTCCAGAAAAGGGCGATCTTGATCGAGCAAAACGGCAAGGCGCTCACGAACCGGCAATCTTCCGAGCTTCCGCTGCCGATCCGTACCCGATTTTCCACCGCCCCGCAGCAAAGCCTGCTCTTCCAGGCGAATTGTTTCAGTTATGTCCAGCAACGTTGCCACGGAGACATCCTTCTGTTTGATGCGGGATCGACAGGCCGGAACTCAAGCATCGCTGCCGACAGCGAGACAGCCTTACTATACTTGACACAATCGAAAATTGCTCGTTGAGCGGCGAGCTGGAGGTAGACGCGGGGTCCAGGAAAAATCGCCGACGAATGATTGTGCCTTGGCGCGGGCTTCGCACCTAACCCACGGAACAGCATGAAAGAAATTCTAGCCACGGATTTCACGGATTTCACGGAGACGTCAAGTTTTGGCGCGGCGAGGAACGATCGAATGTAGGATGGACATTCATGTCCGTCGCATGACCATGAAACACGGTCGAAGCGAACGTTATTGTGACTTTGCAGCCGTTCGATATTGTGGCGGTGCGACAGTGCTTGACCAATATCTCGGACATGAATGTCCAAGCTACAGGAATCGCAGCTCTGCCCCGAGCTTCACGAACTCGGCCCGTCATCATTTCCAGGCACTTCGGATTTGGTCATAATGCTTTAAGCTTTCGCGGCAGGACGACCCGACTGTTCTGGAAATTAAGAACTATTGTCATCATTTTTGAACGTATTCCGAAAAAACGAAATTGGACTCCATGCCCGTATTCTCCTCGATTGCGAGTCGGTCACCAGAACGACCGACTCCGGAAACCCGGTTTTCCTCGCGGCGCATCGAATTTCCTCGTCGCAGATTCCTCAGCCAACTGGGCGATGGATTCGGTGCGACGGCGCTGGCTGCGATGTTGGCGAACGAATCAGCAGTCGCAGCCAGCGAACGCCATCCACTCGGCGGTCGTGAATCAACAGCACAGGCGGGCAAGTGTCACCATCGTCCGACGGCGAACAGTGTCATCCAGATTTTCTGTCCGGGCGGAATGAGCCATGTGGACACGTGGGACTACCGGCCGGAACTGGAACGGGCTCATGGAACATCTTTTGACGCGGAACTTGGCAAGCAGACGTTTGCCGGAGTTGCCGGAACGTATGCGAAGAGCTTCTGGAGATTTCGGCAACACGGGGAATGCGGTCGATGGCTGAGCAACCTGTTTCCGCTGATGAGCCGGCACGTGGACGACATGGCATTCATTCATTCGATGCAGAATAAGTCGGCGCTGCACGGGCCAGCGATGTTTATGATGAACAGCGGTTTCATTCGCCCGGGCTTTCCCAGCATGGGATCGTGGGTGACGTATGGACTTGGTTGCGAAACAGACAACCTCCCTTCGTTTGTGGTGCTGCCTGACGTGCGTGGCCTGCCGCCAGGCGGAGCAGGTAACTGGAACGCTGGTTTTCTGCCGGCCGTGCATCAGGGAACCATCATTGAAACGGCCAAAGACAAACCGCCCATCGCAAATCTGTTTCCGCTAAACGCTCAAGACAGTTTTGACGGGGCAGGGCGGGACTTTCTGCGATTTCTGAACCGTCAGCATGCCGATGAGCGTCCGGAAGACTCTCTCCTCGACGCGCGCATCGCCAGCTACGAACTTGCTGCGAAGCTGCAACTCAGTGCTCCCGAAGCTGTCGATCTGACGCGCGAAACGGAATCCATTCATCAGCTGTATGCGCTCGCCGACGAAGATATCGGCCCGTTCGGTCGGCAGTGCCTGCTGGCGCGCCGCTTTGTGGAACGCGGCGTGCGCTTCGTTCAGATCTTCTGCGGAGCAGAGAACACCAGTTCCAAAAAAATCCGCCCGAACTGGGATTCGCACGAAGACATTGTCAGGGATCACGGTTACTGGGGTCGCATACTGGACACCGGCGTGCATGCTCTGTTGAGTGACCTCAAATCGCGCGGCCTGCTCGATTCGACGCTGGTCTTCTGCACAACAGAATTCGGTCGGCAACCCTTCATGCAGGGTAAGCAGCTGGGACGCGACCACAACCCAGGCGTCTTTACGTCATGGCTGGCCGGTGGAGGCATCAAAGGTGGGACCAGCTACGGCACCAGCGACGACGTCGGATTCAAAGCTGCCGAAAACCCAACGTATAGTTACGACCTTCACGCCACCGCGTTGCACCTGCTGGGCATCGATCACGAACGCCTGACCTACTACCAAAACGGCATCCAACGCCGCCTGACCGATGTCCACGGCCATGTCATCCGTGAGATCGTCTGATCCGCACCATACCTCGCGCGGTTCAGGGTGGCACATTCGTTCAAGCACGTGGGCAACGCCCCGCGCTTCGTATTTCAAATCTCAAATTCGAAATCTCAAATTCGAAATCTCAAATTCGAAATTTCCTGACTGTAACGTTTTCTATGTGTCCGCCGTTTGAAGCCCGTTTTCCAGACCGGGAACCACGAATGGACACGAATTGGAATGCTCCTCATTCGTACTAC
>JAYSPO010001715.1:0-1302 GCA_043722015.1 Candidatus Kuenenia sp.
GGCTGGAACTTCCTCACTGCGGACGACAACTTCGAGGCTGCGAAAAAAGAACGATCCGGCATCACCAAGATCCCAGAGTCCACCAGCATGCCTGGCACGGCGCGCGTTGCGGATGCGAGTTTCGACGTGCCACAATCCGGTCGCTTCCCAGTGCGTCAGTCGAAGCTGAAGTGTGACGAAAGGCACCGATTGAATTCGGGCGGCAACGAGATACACCTGTCGAATCGGGCCAGCGACTTCATCGCGAATACTGTCGAGCTGTAACGGCAGGTCCTGACCCTTGTTGTCGCGGAGCACGGGGAAAAGGCGTACTGTCCGCTGAGTTGGCGGATCACACGTCAGATCGCGCGTCGTGATGCTGATCTCACCATGGCTGCACTTGACGGTTGTCAGGTTGTCAGATGCAGGGTATTTTGGAGAATGATCTTCGCAGGAAGCGACAACACGCAGTTCCTGACCGGTGCTGTTGGCTTCCGGAGCCACGAAACTGGCCAGCATCCAGCGAACGCTGCCGTCATTCCAGCGGTTGAGTACTTCGAATTGGGCGGCGACAGGGGTATCAAAACCTGAAACATGGCCGCTGGCAACATCGGTCAGACAGGCCTTAGGAACGCACAGGCCGGCAATCACCGGCACGTTTTGGGCAGCGGTGGATCGGGACCGCAGCATCGTCGGGATCGTGACCGAAGACTGGGTTTCGCGAGCGGTTGTGGTTGCAGGATTCGGGGTCATTTCAGTTGACGATCGCTTTGCACGCGGGCTTCAGAGCAGAACGGGACGGATTTGCGCCCCAGGCATCGAGCCAGCGGGCGAGGATGAGCAAACTCCAGATCAGCTGCCCGTGGCGTCCGATCCCATGGCAATGGGACTCAAATAACTGACGGGCATTGGCAACGTCGATAAATTGAGCGATGGCACCGTTTGGATTCAGGACGTGTGTGCGCACCTGGTCACTCAAGGGGCCGCGAAGCCATTTATCGATCGGTATTTCAAATCCCTGCTTGCGACGATGGACAAGATCCTTTGGCAATCGGGATTCGAACAGTTGCTTCAGCATCCACTTTCTGGAACCATTGCGGATCTTGAGTTCCGACGGCATGGAAGCCGCCAGTTCCATCAATTTCCAGTCGACCAACGGCGGACGAACCTCCAGTCCGAATCCCATGCTGGCTCGATCGACCTTGGTCAGGAAATCGTCCGGTAACAATACATTCGTATCTGCCGACAACATGCCGCTCAGGGCATCCCGATGTCCGTGCTGAAACGCGGTGATGATCGCGAATTCGGGATGATGGCCATTGA
>JAYSPO010001716.1:0-2101 GCA_043722015.1 Candidatus Kuenenia sp.
ACGTGCAACCTGCTTCAGCGCAACAGCAAATTTTCTGTGGCTGTGAATGAACTCGGAGCTCAACAGAAACCCAGCGAATTCGGCGTGATTAGCGCCCAAACCTTGGCATGAGGCTGGTCGTGAAACAGCGGTCACCGCAGGCGTTCACCTGACACGATCGCTATCGCACCGCTCGGCCAGCGATGCTCTGCTTTAAGGTGGTCTTCATCCTGCATCCTGACTCTGACAGTGCCGCGAGTTGAGTCGTCGAAACTCAGCAGCACTGTGTCGCCAGACACCTGCCATCGGCCCACGCCGTTGGTGCCCACCTTGAGGAATTTTCCATCGGCATTAAATCGGTAGTTTGCCGTACCGGTACTTGGTGAAGCAGATTCTTGTCTCCAGTTGACAATTAACTCCCCTATGATCCATGCCTTTAGTCTACTGCCGGCGACGGAACCTGTTGGACTGCGCGACGTGTAAACGTAAAGGGATGGCCTCCAGCCTTCCATGTTGGCCCCGCTTTCCACGATGCCTGACCTCGAACTGCCCCGTCCGATTCCAGCCGCCCAATCCAGGTGCCGATCGCAATTTCATTCGGTGGTGTCAGGACAGGGTAAAGTGTTGACCGCACCGAGCCATCCGCCTGAATCGCGCCATCCTGAATCCAGATCGATGTGCTGCCCGTCCTGTGTTTGAATGTGCATTGAGCCACGAACTCGGTATCGACCTGTATGATCCGGACCACATTGTTCTCAAAGTTCCAGGCTCCCGACACATCAGGCACGTTTTTGGATTCATCTGAGTCGCCAGTCAACTTTCCCGCCGGCTTCCAGACCATTTGCTCCGTTATCGTTTTCGCTCCCGTCGGCCAGTATGCCTGCATTTGTATAGAGCCGTCAGCCTGCAACATTCCCGTCCGCTTTTGAACAACCCAACGCGTGTTGGGCTGTTCGATATGCCACAGGTCAGCAGCCAGCGATCCGTCCTGAGTGACCGTTCCGGCCATAATCCATTGCACATCTCCGGACTTAGCGTTTGTGTACCTGCAACGGGCGATGAACTGGCCCTCACGCTGATGGAGCACGACTCGGTGACTTCCTTCGTGCCAAAACCCGCTGAGAAGCGGAAAGCCATCTGCAGTTCGGTTTGCAGGTTCTTGAGAGATCTTTGCGGTGTCGCCTGAAACCACTGGTGGAACTTCGACCTCAGCAGTGCTTTCTCTTAGCACTACTGGGTCGCCCTGGTCATCCAACTGCCGACCATGTCGAACGTCAATGTCAGCAGTGCTGCCTCTCGTCAGTAAAACATGAGACGGAATCAGCACCAGTGATGGATTCTCCGGTGCCGTAAAATCATACTCGCCTGCGGTGAGTGTCAGCGTCCGGTCAGCACCGACTGGAAAACGGAACCTTTCTCCGTTATTTGACGTCGCTACCAGTGTGACACCCGCAGCATCACCGGTCAGCACAATCTGTCCTTCGTTCCTCAGATGCAGGCTGATGGCTGATCGAAAGTACAAACTCATTCCTGACACCACGACCAGTGCTGCAGCCAGCAATGGCTTCCACCGGTGCCGGATCATCGAACCAAGAGTGATGGGCGTCGATACTGCATCAGAATCAGCAGGCTCGGCCGATTCACTGGAATCGCCCTGGCTGAAGGGCTCCAGCAACTGGCAGACCTCCAGAGCTGTTTGCGGACGTCCATTCGGATCCTTACAGAGCATGCGTTCAAGAACCATCGCAAGTTCATCAGACACTTCGCTGTTGGCTTGGCGAATATCCGGGATGGGCGCATTCTGATGTGCGTTAATGCAATCGGCGACTGTCGGATATTTGGACCGCGTATATAGCGAGCTTCCAGTGAGGAGGAAGTAGAGTGTGCAGCCCAACGCATAAATGTCAGACCGAGCGTCAGCGGATGCCGCGTCTTTTGCCTGTTCTGGCGGCATGAATTCCGGTGTGCCGGCAAAACTGAGCGATTCTTTCCTGTTGCCGTTGTTCAGGTCATGTGGAATCAGTGCCAGCCCGAGATCCAGGACTTTGACCTTGCCGTCTCTCGTCAGCATGATGTTGCCGGGTTTAATGTCACGATGATAAGAGCGGGCATTGTGAGCGTG
>JAYSPO010001717.1:0-13452 GCA_043722015.1 Candidatus Kuenenia sp.
GACCTATGAATCATCGAAATGTCCTGATTTTTCAGGGCTTTTGAATGAGAAGATGTGGGTAAGGATGAGTCCGGCAGAAAGGACCTACTTTAACAATCATCCGCGACTGCACCCTTTGCTTGAGGAATATGTAGATTCCGCCGCAGCAAACGACGGATTCGTGCGCATCCCCTGCGGCCTGCGTCGTCCCTGGTCTGGTCGTGGATCGCAGCAAAGCTTGCATCTTGACGTATGCCCACCCATAATTCTGACTGAAGCCTGACCAGGAACTCATGGCGAACGGGTTCTTTGTAACGCGATTCCGGCCCGCAGCGCAAGGATGCGAGTTGGGTGTGTTCGTGTTCATTCGTGGTTCAAACAGTCAGCACATAGAATCCAGTAGAGTCAGCACTTTTACTAATGTGGGGGCGCTGATGAAGACCGCGCTGCTGTCACTTGTCCTGGCGTCGATTGCCGGGTTGATGTATTGCAGCGATGCCCCCCCTGCGTTGAATCCCTCCCGTATCTGCCTTGAGTTTGAACATGTCCCCATTCGCTCGTGTTTACTTTGCTTTCCTTGCAATGATCGTCTTTCGGACGGCATTGATGGCAGAAGACACACCGATCGCCTTCAGCCGCGACATTCGCCCGATCCTTGCTGGTCATTGTTTTAAGTGCCACGGTCCCGATGAAGCGTCGCGTAAAGCGGACTTACGGCTGGATATTGAAGAGGGAGCACGAAAGGTGCTTGAAACAGACAGCGGCATGACAAAACTGCTGGCTCGTGTGACCAGTCACGATCCGGATCTCGTGATGCCGCCGCCGGAGACGAAAAAGCCTCTCAAGCCGGCTCAGATCCAGCTGCTGACGCGGTGGGTCGCGGCTGGCGCAACGTGGGGATCGCATTGGGCATTCGAACCTCTGGTCGCACCGGCAGTTCCTGAAATTGCTCCGAATAAGGCTGCCTCGCTTCGGAATCCGATCGATCATTTCGTCCAGGCACGGCTCGCTGTTCGCGGAATTCTCCCGTCTCCGGAACCGTCCCGGGAAACGCTCATCCGCCGCGTCACGCTGGACCTCACCGGGCTTCCGCCAACTCCGGAGGATGTCGATGCTTTCGTTGGTGACTCATCGGAAGACGTCTGGGAAAAGGTTGTCGATCGATTGCTCGGTTCAGCAGCTTATGGCGAACGCATGGCCTGGAGCTGGCTCGATGCAGCGCGGTACGCGGACTCAAACGGCTATCAGGGTGACAATGAACGAACCATGTGGCCGTGGCGCGACTGGGTGATCGAAGCGTTCAATCGGAATCTGCCCTACGACGACTTTACCGTCTGGCAACTCGCGGGTGATCAGCTGCCGGAGGCCACTTTTGAACAGAAGCTGGCGACCGGGTTTTGTCGAAATCACATGATCAACGGAGAAGGCGGTCGCATTGCCGAAGAGAATCGCGTGGACTATGTGATGGACATGAGCGAAACCACCGGCACCGTCTGGCTCGGCCTGACGATGAACTGCTGCCGCTGCCACGACCATAAATTCGATCCGTGGACTCAGCGCGACTACTACCGGTTGTCTGCGTTCTTCAATCAGACACCCGTCGATGGTGGCGGTGGAAACCCTCAAACACCGCCGGTTCTTGAGGCCCCGAGCAGCGAGCAGCGACAGCGAGTGGCCGAGATTGAGGCTCAGCTTGCGGAGTTGAGTCAGCCCATGCGGCAGCGTGAAAAAGAACTCGCGGAATCGCAGGCCCGGTGGGAAAAAGAAACGCTGGCAGGAGAGAGGGGATCCGTGTGGCAGCCGCTGATACCCATCCAATTGAGCGCGATGCATCAGACGCTGACACAGCAGGAGGACGGATCGGTCCTCGCTTCTGGTGAAAACCCTCGCAACGACACATACACAATCACCGTGAAGTCCAGCCTCGAAAAAGTCACGGCCGTCCGGCTCGACGCATTGAAGCACGAAAGCCATACCCTCGGAGGTCTAGCGCGTTCCGACAGTGGAAATTTTGTGCTGACGGAAATCGAAAATTCCGTCCAGCACCCGGGCCAGGACAAGGCTTTGCCACTGAAAATTGCTTCCGGCGAAGCGTCGTTTGAGCAGGGAAGTTTCAAAATCGATCGGGCATTTGATAGCGATCCAAACACGGGCTGGGCAGTTTACGATGGCAAGCCGATCGATCGCGAACACGCGGCGGTCTTTCGCCTGGCAGAACCACTGACTTTGAAAAAAGACGCGACTCTCACCATTGTGCTGCGCCATGATTCGCCGCATGTGTCGCATAACCTCGGCCGGTTTCGCCTGAGCGCCAGTGGATTGCCTGAGGCACGGCTGGACAGCGGAAACTCGCTTCTTCCGGTCCTGCAAATTGCATTCGATAAGCGGACTCCGGAACAACATGCACAAGTCGCAGCCGCGCACCGTGCCGCTGATCCGGCGTACGCCGCGTTGCTGATGGAGCATGAGAAACTAAAGAAGTCGCTGAACGATCTGCGAGGCAGCTTTCCGAAAGTCATGGTGATGCAGGATCTGCCGGAGCCGAGGAAAACCTGGGTGCTCACGCGAGGCCTTTACAGTAAACACGGAGATGAAGTCACAGCCAACATTCCAGAAAAATTACCTCAACTGCGCGAAGGCGAAACGATCAATCGTCTGGCCCTTGCACGCTGGATCGTGTCGGACGACAACCCGCTCACGGCACGAGTCACAGTCAATCGGTTCTGGCAGCAGTTTTTTGGGATCGGTCTGGTCAGGACGACCGAGGATTTTGGCGTGCAAGGGGAGATCCCCATGCATCAGGATCTCCTCGACTGGCTGGCTGCGGACTTTCGTCAGACCGGCTGGGATGTGAAACGCCTGGTTCGGCAGATCGTCACCAGTCACACATACCGTCAGACATCGGGAATCACGGCACGACCCGTGGCGAACGGAAGTGATGTCGTCGGACTACCAGGCTTGTCATTTGAGGACGATCCGGAAAATCGATACCTGTCCCGCGGTCCGCGTTTCCGTCTTCCATCATGGATTCTTCGCGATCAGGCTCTGGCAGCCAGCGGACTGCTGGTCCCCGCCATCGGCGGTTCACCGGTGAACGGTTACCAGCCAGCCGGCGTGTGGGAAGAGACGACATTTGGTCGCAAACAGTATCAGCAGGACCACGGCGACGCTTTGTATCGTCGCAGCCTTTACACGTTCTGGCGGCGGATCATTGCGCCCACGATGTTCTTCGACAATGCGTCTCGTCAATCATGTACGGTGAAATCGTTTCGCACGAATACACCGCTTCACGCCCTGCTGACGCTTAATGACGTCACGTTTGTGGAAGCCGCACGGGCACTGGCTGAGCATGTGCTGTTGGCCAACATCGCCGATGATGAAGGTCGCATCGATGAAGTCTTTCGTCGTCTGCTGTCACGTCATGCAACGGACAGCGAGAAAACCATTCTGGTTGCGGCAATCGGGCGGTCTCGACTCGAATTCCAGGCCGACCCGGATGCGGCCCGGAAGCTGCTGGCAATGGGTGAATCGAAACGCCACGAACAACTGGACACAGTCGAGCACGCAGCGTGGACAAGTCTGTCACTGGCCGTGATGAATCTCGACGAAGCGCTGACAAAGGAATAAGCATGAATCCACTGTATGAAAACTCGCTGCATGTCGGCCGCCGGGAATTCTTTGGCCGGTCGGCAACTGGTCTCGGTACTGCAGCTCTGGCATCAATGCTGGCACGAGATGGTCATGCGGCGGACCGTATCGGTGGGCTCAGTGACCTTCCGCATTTTGCTCCGAAGGCAAAGCGTGTGATCTACCTGTTCCAGAACGGCGGGCCGACGCATGTCGATTTATTCGACTATAAGCCGAAGCTGCAGGAGATGCACGGTCAGCCTGTACCGCCGGAATACATCGGCGAGAAACGTTTCAGCACGATGACGGGCAGTACATCGGGAAAACTGATGCTCGCACCTGTCGAGCCATTCAGGCAGCATGGACAGTCCGGTGCATGGGTCAGTGCCTTTCTGCCGCACATCGCAGGCATTGCCGACGATGTGTGTTTCATTCACAGTCTGCACACGGAGCAGGTCAATCATGCTCCGGCGATCCAGTTTTTGCTCAGTGGCGGTGAGCAGCCAGGACGACCGACGGCCGGAGCCTGGCTCAGTTATGGGTTGGGGAGTGACAATGACAGCCTGCCAGCGTTCTGCGTCATGACCAGCGTCAGTAAAGGCACGTCATGCGGCCAGATTTTCTACGACTTCTACTGGGGCAGCGGATTTCTGCCGTCCCGGTTTCAGGGCGTCAAGTTTCGCGCCAGCAGCGACGCCGTGCTGTATCTGAAGAATCCCGATGGGATAAGTCGCGGGATGCGTCGGAACTGGCTGGACGACATCGCTCGCATCAATGAGCTGAAGCTTGCCGAATACGGCGATCCGGAAATCGCCACGCGCATTGCGCAGTATGAAATGGCGTACAAGATGCAGGCCAGTGTTCCGGAACTGACCGACTTCAGCGACGAGACCGAGGCCACGCTGGCGCTGTACGGACCGCAGGTGAAAGAACCCGGAACCTTCGCGTACAACTGTCTGATGGCTCGGAGACTGGCAGAACGCGGCGTGCGTTTTGTGCAGCTGATGCATGCCGGATGGGATCAGCACGGCAGCCTGACGACGGAACTTTACACTCAATGCAAAGACACCGATCAGCCATCGGCCGGGCTCGTTCAGGATCTGAAGCAGCGCGGTTTGCTGGACGACACCCTTGTGATCTGGGGTGGCGAATTCGGACGTACGCCGTTCCTTCAGGGAAACATCGACGATCGGCCAAAATGGGGGCGCGATCACCATCCGTACGCTTTTACCGTCTGGATGGCGGGTGGCGGTGTGAAAGCCGGATTTCAATACGGAGAGAGCGACGATCTGGGGATCAATATCGCGCGCGACGGCGTCCATGTTCACGATTTCCAGGCGACACTGCTGCACCTGCTCGGGATCGATCACGAACGCCTGACCTACCGATTTCAGGGCCGCGACTTCCGTCTGACGGATGTGCATGGCAAGGTTGTGCAGGCCGTGTTGGCGTGACGATCGCTGAAATTACGAGCTGCCGGTGAGAAGTCCATACTCCCTCCCGATGGTCGCCGAGACCCGAATCGCGACCGTCAGAAATATCTGGAGCGACAAGCTCCTCATCGGCTGGTAGACTCACACATCCCACTGCGTGCCCTTGATTAATACCGCATGTTTCCGCGAAACCCAACGAAGCGAAACGGTTCAACGCACGATTTTCAGTCCTTCTATCACGCAGACTCTCATGAAACGTATGTCTTCGTGCAGTCCCCTTTGCTCGCCCACCCGCGCCAGCATCCTGACCGGTCTCAGCCCCGCCCGTACTGGCATCACCACGCCGAACTGCCATCTGCCACAAGTGACTCTCGTGGCCACGCCCGGCTCACAGGCCGCTCCAAATAACATGTCGATCTCGCCCGAGTCAGTCACCAGGCTGAACACCACCTATCAGACACTGCCCAAAACTCTGAAAGCCGCAGGCTACGTGACAGGGCACTTCGGCAAGTGGCATCTCGGCGCGGAGCCGTATTCGCCGCTGCAACATGGCTTCGATGTCGATGTCCCGCATACGCCAGGACCGGTCCCGCCGGCAGCTATGTCGCCCCGTGGAAATTCAAAGACTTCGACGCCGACCCTGCGGAGCCAGATCAGCACATCGAAGATCGCATGGCCAAAGAAGCCGTCGCTTTCATGGAGAAGCACAAGGACGAGCCCTTCTTCCTCAACTACTGGATGTTCAGCGTCCACGCGCCGTTCGATGCGAAGAAATTGCTCATTGAAAAGTATCGAGGGCAGGTGGATTCTGCCGATTCTCAGCGCAGCCCTACTTATGCTGCGATGGTCGAGAGCATGGACGACGCAGTCGGTACTCTCCTCGATACGCTCGACCGCCTCGGCATCGCTGACAAGACCATCGTGGTCTTCACCTCGGACAACGGCGGCAACATGTATAACGAAGTGGACGGGGCTACGCCCACAAGCAACGCCCCACTGCGTGGCGGAAAAGCGACCGTCTTCGAAGGCGGCATCCGCGTTCCCTGCATCGTGACCTGGCCCGGCATCGTCGCCCCTGGCACTCGCAGCGATGCCGTGGTGCAGAGCAGCGACTTCTACCCGACGCTCCTCGAAGCACTCAGCGTCCAACCCGCGCCGGACCAGAAATTCGACGGTATCAGCATCGTCCCGGCATTGAAGGGACAACCTCTCACACGCGATGCGATCTTCACCTACTTCCCTCACGCACCGGGTGTTCCCCACTGGCTTCCTCCGGCCGTCACCGTGCATCAGGGTGACTGGAAGCTCATCCGCATTTTCTTTGGTGGCGAAGGTGGAGCCCATCGCTGGCAGCTCTACAATCTCCGCGAAGACCTCGGCGAAAAGAAGGACCTGGCCGCTGGAGATCCGGAGCGCGTCAAAGCGATGGATGCCCTGATCGAACAATTCCTGACCGAGACTCAGGCCGTGACTCCCGTCAAAAATCCGACCTTCAACCCCAGTGCTTATCGCACCGAAGACGAGGGACGACAGAAGCCAAAAGCGAAAGCCAAGGCGAAGCCAAAGAAGGGCTAAGCGCTGAATTCAGCCGTCGCTGAAGTCGTGAGACTTCAGTCAACTTCCGAAGTCTCATGACTTCCGCTACGGGGTCAATCTTGCTGAAAGTCTGATTCAACTCGTCGAGCTTTTCTTCCATGAAACTGATTCTTTGGGTTCACCGCTTCGTCAGATGCGGCCGAGTCGGCGAAGCCGAACATCATCGTCATCTACGCCGACGACCACGGTTACGCTGACCTTGGCGTTCAGGGTTCCGTGGCGGACGTCAGGACCCCGAATCTCGATGCGCTCGCGCGCAGCGGTGTTTTGGCCAGACACGGCTACAGCACCGCGCCGCAATGTGTGCCCTCGCGGGCCGGGTTGCTTGTCGGAAAGTTTCAGGGCCGCTTCAATCTCGACGCCAACGGAGGCTCGCTCGATGGCTTCGATATGGAAACGACAATCGCTCAACGTCTGCAAACGGCGGGTTACGTCACGGCCCAGTTTGGCAAATGGCATCTCGGTGCCACGGAAGCGATTCCAACCCGCGGCTTCAAACACGTCTTCTCACAGAATGCCCAGCGCCCGTTTTCAGCGAACATTACGCTCGATGGCCAGGACCGTCCGATGAGCAACCTGCCGCCCGAGATGTATCACATCGACGGTTGCAGCCGCGCCGCCGCATCCATCATCGAGCGTTACAGGAACGATCCCTTTTTTTTCTACGTCGCCTTTCGTGCGCCGCATACCCCGCTCGACGCGCCGAAGTCCTACACCGACTGCTTTCCCGGAAAAATGCCCGAACGCCGCCGTCAGGCGCTTGGCATGCTTTCGGCGATTGATGACGGTGTCGGCCTCATCACTGCGACTTTGAAGAAGCACGGACTCACCGAACGCACACTGATTTTTTTCATCGGTGACAATGGTGCGCCGCTTAAGATTCACAAAGCTGACTCGCCGTTGAATGGCGACGCTGGCGGCTGGGATGGAAGCCTCAACGATCCGCTCAATGGCGAAAAAGGCATGCTCGCCGAAGGTGGCATGCATGTCCCTTTCGTCGTCGCGTGGCCGGGCACAATTCCGGGCGGCCAGACCTACGATCATCCCATCAGCGCACTCGATGTTGCCGCCACGGCCGCTGCGTTGGCCAGCCTCCAGACCGGGCCCGGCGATCTCGACGGTGTGAATCTCATCCCTCACCTCACAGGCGAAATCACGACCCCGCCGCATGAGGCCCTCTACTGGCGCTGGGTCGCGGAGTCCGCGATCCGGGAAGGCAACTGGAAACTCCTGCGTGGCGGCGATCGCGAGTACCTTTACGACCTCAGCACAGACCTCGAAGAAAAGCACAACCTCGCCACCAAACATCCGGAAATCGCCGCACGCCTCCGAGGCAAACTCGCGGCCTGGGGCGCCGAACTCAATCCGCCGGGCCTCACGCTCGGGCCAATGGCAGCGACATGGAATGAATACTTTGACCATTACCTTGAAGGGAAAACGATCACCAGCCTGGTCGGTAACAACGGCGGTAAATCCCAGGTTGGTGCCAAAACGCCAGCCGATACCCTGGGCTGGCAGGCTCGCAACGGCACGCTGACAGAGAAAGAAGGTATCCTCCAACTTACTCCCGAGCAAGGTCCGAATGGCAAATCGCCGTTCCTTGTCCGGACGCAACTGAAGCTGGATGCTCCCGTCACCGCGAAAGTGACTTTGAAAAGTTCCACCAACGGCGATGCGAGTTTCGCATGGCGCACAACCGGGCAGAAAGACTTCCTGCCAGCCAACCTCGCGACGTTTTCCGTCACCTCATCGGAAGACTGGCAGACGCACGAGTTGCGAATCCCCGCCACCGACACCATTATCCACCTTCGCTTCCATCTGCCCGAAGGAACCACGCTCATTCGGGAAATTAAGTTCGCACCCTCCAGGGATTGATTTACAAGATCGGCGATTTCTCGACGTTGTGATTGTCACGTGCGCAGGCCAAGGTCCACACGGGCGCTGTCGTGAACCTCAGTGACGACGCGCTGACGCGCAGACGCGCAATACCGACCTCTCCTTTCCCAACCCCTAGCGCGGCGAAGCCGCAAATCCGAAGTCCGAATTTCGAAATCCGAAAGAACTACGGTGGAAAAGATGCGCGCAAAATGCGCAGTTGTTGAAAAGAAAGGATCTAAACAAGCGACTTTTGGAGTGCGGTGACTCGTCACCGCTTTCTTCTTCAGGGAATTTGGCTCTGGGAAAGACTTTCGTATGTTCTGCCGACTTCAGCTGGAATTGAATATTCGCTGTTTTCCGAGGCCGATTGACAAAAGTACCGTGTTGGACAGGCAAAGCGGCGACAAGTCGCCGCACTCCAAATGACGGCACTTGTCTCACAACTGGCCATGCGTTTCTGAGGCAATTGGCGCGCATCTGGATTGAAGGTTGACTCGCGCAGTGCTGTCAGTTCTAATAATGTCAGTCGCGGTCGGCGGTTCTTTAACCGTCCCCTCCCAATACTGCGACCTCCCTCCCCAAGATGGATGACAACAGATGAAAACATCGGTTGTGATCGTGTGGCATGTGTTGTTGGCTGTCGGCTTCGCTCAAACAAGCGAGGTTCAGGCTGACGATTCGCTGCGGTCTGTGATTGATCAGCATTTGAAACCCGTGTCCGGGCTGGTTGCGGCACGATGTTCGGATGCGGAATTCCTTCGTCGAGTCTCGCTCGACCTGAATGGGATGCCCCCGACCCCGGATGAAACGCGGGCTTTTCTTGCAGATTCCACTGCCAATAAGCGTGAACTCCTTGTCGAGAAATTGTTGGCCTCTCCGCACTACGCACGGCATTTTGCGTCCGCGCTGGACTTAATGCTGATGGAACGCCGGGCGAATACGCACGTGACTGCCGATGAATGGCAGGCCTGGTTGCTGAAATCCGTCCGTGAGCATAAACCGTGGAATGTGCTCGCCCGTGAAATCCTGGTGGCGGACGGAGACGATCCAAATCAACGACCAGCCGCTCGCTTCACACTGGACCGTGCGTCGGAACCCAATTTGCTGACGCACGACATCAGCCGCATCTTTTTCGGGCGCGATATGCAGTGTGCGCAGTGTCATGATCATCCGATTGTCGCCGACTATCTTCAGTCTGACTATCACGGACTCCTGGCGTATGTTGCCCCTGGATATGCGATGGTACGAAAAGAAGGCGACAAACAAGTGACGCTGCAGGCAGAACGAGCGGGCAGTGATCTGTCGTTCGAATCGGTGTTCGTGAAAGGCACGCAGCACCGCACGGGTGCGCGAATGCCGGACGATACAGCGATTGATGAACCCTTCTTTCTGCCGGGAGACGAATACCAGGTTGCTGCAGCGGACAACGTGAAGTCTGTGCCGAAGTTCAGCCGTCGGGCAAAGCTGGCGGAACTGGCTACGAATGGAGCGAACCAGGCATTCAATCAGAACATTGCCAATCGATTGTGGGCTCATATGTTTGGTCGCGGACTTGTGCATCCGCTTGATCTTCATCATCCCGACAATCCGGCGACTGATCCTGAATTACTGCAGATTCTGGGCGAACGCTTCGCCGCGATGAACTACAACATTCAGTCCTTTCTTCGTGAAATCGCTTTGAGCGAAACGTACCAGCGTGCGTTCGATGTGCCAACGAATCTGGCTTCTGTGGCGGAACTGGCAACGACACAGTTGGCGGAAATGAAGCAGCAGCTTCCACTGCTCGAACAAGCGGCAAAGGAATCGGCAGATGTCTACTCCAGGGCGCTCGAAGCCTGGCATCAGGCCGAGGCGGCAACATTGCCTGCCGCCGGAGAACTGGATGCCGCCAGAAACGTTTATGCCGAAGCGAAAAAGAAAGCCGACGAAGCGCGTAAAGCCCTTGCCGACGTCACCGCGCAGCAGCAAACCAAACTGAACATTTCCGCCACATTGCAACAGGCCGCTGTCGCCACGCGGCAGGCAGCCGATGCACTGCCAAGCGATAAAGAACTGCCTGACACTGCGCAGAAACTTCTGACAAAATCCGAACAACTGACGGCTGAAGCAACGGCCCTCGTGAAGACGATTGAAGAGAAAACCACGGCACTCAAACCGCTGACCGAGGCGCAGGACGCTGCACAGCCTGCGATCGATGCGGCTCTCGCGAAACTCGCCCCGTTGAAAGCGGCGATGACACAGGCGGAACATACGATGCTGCCCGCGCGACGCAAGGCGGCAGCGGACTCCCAGATGCTGGCAGCCTTCGATCAGCGGCTCCGTACGACGCAGAGTTTGTCGCAGCTTCCTGAACGGAACCAGGCGATCATAGCGGCAACGGAATTGGAAAAAGCACGCGTGTCAGAACTAGCAGTGGCCCGGCAACAACTCACTGAATATGGAACCATTGTGGCTCAGCATGAGGCAAATGTGAAAACCGCCACGGAATCGATGGCAACAGCCACGAATGCAGTGAACGTCACGACTGCGGAACACACACGGCAAAATGACCTGGCCAGCGCAATTACTGCGACGCTGGGATCGGCTGAGGCCGCTCTGCAGAAGGCTGGCGAAGACGCTGTGCTTGCCGAAGTGGTCACAAAAATCAAGGAACGAGCCAATGTCGCAAAGACAGCGGTGGATGAAGCTCAGACGCAGGTGAACACCGCTGCGACAGCGATGAGTGCGGCGGCCGAACTGCTTGCATCCGCTCAAAAATCCATGAGCGACTCCGGGACTGAACAGGCACGCCGTCAGCAGGTGATGACGGAGGTAACCACTGCCCTGTCAGTCGCGAAAACCGAACTTACAGGTAAACAGTCAGAATTGAATTCGTCCGTGTCAGAACTTGAAGATCGCCTGATCAGTAATTTCACGGCAGCGTCACTGAAGCCGCTGACTCCGGAACAACTCTGCTGGAGCGTCTTTCGAGTGACGGGTGTCTACGATCGTTACTGGCAGGCGGAAGTCGCCGAACTCGACAAAGCCAGTCCTCTGACCGACGAACAAAAGCAGGACGCGACTGTAATGGCGAATCGCAACGTCGACCTGGAACAGAAGACATTCGACAAACTGAAAAGCAATGTCGGCACCTTTGTGACGTTCTATGGCGCGGCAGCGGGGCAGCCACAGGGCGATTTCTTTTCAACAGCAGATCAGGCGTTGTTTACCGCCAACGGAGGGTCAGTCAACGGTTGGGTTGTACCTGCCGCGGGCAATGTGACTGAACGCGTGATCAACCAGACTGACCCGCGCGTGGCTGCTGAAGAAATGTATCTGGGCATTCTCACGCGCATGCCCACGGAAGATGAAATCACGGAAGTCACCAACTATCTGAACAGCAGGGCTGCCGACAGAAACGTAGCGGCTCAGGAACTTGTCTGGGCTGTGTTGAATTCAGCGGAATTTCGATTCAATCATTAGGGCTTTGTCAAACGTGCTTTGATGTGTGCCACTGGCTCTGCCAGTGTTCTCCAGAGGCATGAAACACTGGCGGAGCCAGTGGCACACAAGCCACCAATCCATCACGGACAAAGCATTAGTTTGGTTCAAACGAAGATTTCTGGAGAACAATGTCATGAAGATCAATTACGCATGCAGATCAGCTGAGCACGGCATGGCTCGGCGACAGTTTCTTGGCTCAATCGCGGCGACCGGTGCCGGAATGATGGCAGGTGGGCTGGGGGTGTTTTCAAACCCTGCGATTGCCGCACAGTTACGATCGGATCAGAAACGCATCGTCGTGTTTAACATGCATGGCGGGCTGAGTCAGTTGGAGAGTTGGGATCCAAAACCTGGAACGGACACCGGCGGACCGTTTCTTTCGATTCCCACATCCGTGCCGGGAATCCACGTCAGTGAGTTGCTTCCGCAGACGGCTCAGCAGATGCATCATCTGTGTCTGGTTCGCGGCGTGAATACCAGCGAAGACGATCATGGCAAGGGAGCCTATATGATGCTGACGGGACGTCGTCAGACTCCTGCCGCCAACTTTCCTCAACTTGGTGCTGTTGCCGCAAAAGCGCTGACACCCGCCGACAGCGCGCTGCCGGGCCATATTCTGATTACTCCCGGAGGCAGTGGCGGACGCGGGAATGATTCGGCCTATCTCGGGCCGAAGTATTCAAGCATCTATCTGGGCAATGGGAACCCGCCTCAGAATACGACACGACCGGAAAACATGGCGGAGACCTCAGACACGGCGCGGCAGGATTTTCGACGCAAAGTGAACGAACGATTTCTGAATCGTCGCCGTACAGCCGTAACGGAAGCCTTCGCCTATTCCTACGAACAGGCCGAGCAGCTGATGCGACAGCGCGACGTGTTCGACGTGACAAAGGAACCGGCGACGGATCTCGAACGCTACGGTACTCACGACTTCGGACGCCACTGTCTGCTGGCCCGACGACTGCTGGAACAGGGAATCACCTGTGTGCAGTTGTCGCATTCGAATTACGACACGCACAATGAGAATTTCAACTTCCACATTGAACAGATGGGAGAGTTCGATCGATCGTTCTCGTGCTTTGTCGCCGACCTTGCGGCACGCGGAATGCTCGACAGTACACTGATTGTGGTGCTGTCGGAATTCGGGCGGACACCCAATATCAACCAGTACTACGGCCGCGATCACTGGTCGCGTGCGTGGTCCGTATGCCTTGCCGGATGTCGCATTCCACGCGGTGCCGTTTACGGAAAGACAAATGCAAACGGGACGGCGGTCGAGGACGGACAGGTCGATCACGGGGCATTGTTTCATACGTATCTGCAGGCTGCAGGAGTCGATTCGACGGGATCGTTTGATATTGACGGTCGCGACATGCCGATCGCCGATCCATCAACGGCCGCTGTTTCACAATTGCTAACCTAAGGCGAGCGGCAGGGCGTCAGCCCTCCGTGT
>JAYSPO010001718.1:0-1075 GCA_043722015.1 Candidatus Kuenenia sp.
CCGCCTTCGGGGGCATCGCTCTTGCTGGCCTGCATGTGCTGAGCCAACGCCTGAGATGCCTGCATCAGTTCATCACATGCCGCCTTGATTGCAGCGGCATCGTTACCCTCTGCCGCTTTCTTGACTTTTTCCATTGAGGCTTCAACAGCAGACTTCGAGGAATCGTCCAGCTTGTCGGCGTGCTCCTTGAGTGTTTTCTCAGTCTGATGCACAAGCGCCGATGCCTGGTTTTTCGCAGTCGCAAGTTCCTGTTTTTTCTTATCCTCTTCAGCGTGGGACTCCGCGTCTTTTCGCATCCGTTCAATCTCTTCCGGTGACAAACCGCTGGATTGTTTGATCTGCACGGAATGTTCCTTCCCGGTTGCCTTGTCCTTGGCAGACACGTTCAGAATTCCGTTAACGTCGATGTCGAACTTGACTTCGACCTGCGGAACTCCCCGTGGTGCCGGCGGAATTCCGTCGAGGTTGAATTCGTCAAGCAGTCGGTTATCGGCCGCCATCTTTCGTTCGCCCTGGAAGACGCGGACATTGACGGCAGGCTGATTATCAGCCGCCGTTGAAAATGTCTCGGTCTTCGTCGTTGGAATCGTTGTATTGCGTTCGACGAGGACCGTCATGATACCGCCTTCGGTTTCAATTCCGACAGACAGCGGAGTCACGTCGAGCAGCACGACATCTTTAACGTCGCCGCCGATGATACCACCCTGAATCGCGGCTCCCAGAGACACCACTTCGTCCGGGTTCACACCCTGATGCGGTTCCTTCCCAAACATTTCGCGAACCAGCTTTTGAACTTTCGGAACGCGGATGGAACCACCGACAAGCACGATTTCCTGAATGTCGGCCGGTTTCAGTTTTGCGTCCTTCAGAGCATTCAGGACCGGCTGACGACAACGTTCAACCAACGGGTCAATCAGCTCTTCGAACTTGCTGCGTGAGATGCTCAACTGTAAGTGCTTCGCTCCACTGGCGTCAGCTGTGATGAATGGAAGATTGATGTCAGTCGCCTGCTGCGACGACAATTCCTTCTTCGCTTTTTCTGAAGCTTCGCGGAGACGCTGCAACGCCATGGGGT
>JAYSPO010001719.1:0-15563 GCA_043722015.1 Candidatus Kuenenia sp.
CGCGAAAAGTGGGACATTGCTCCCGCTTTTTTTTTATCCATGCACAGCACTATCAGACATCTACGTCATGAACGGAAACGAAATACTTAGAATTGTCGATGCAATCCACCGCGACAAGGCCATCGATTCCGAGGTCGTGTTTGAGGGGATTGAGCAGGCTATTCTTTCTGCAGCCCGTAAGCACTTTTCGGAAGAAGAGCTGCTGGAAGTTCGCATCGATCGCGAAACCGGCCAGCCCGCGCTCATGTGCGACGGTGCTTTGCTTGATCCCGATCTGCTGGGCGATCTGCTCGGTCGAATTTCGGCTCAGACTGCCAAGCAGGTAATGATTCAGAAAATTCGCGAAGCCGAACGCGACACGTTATATGAGGAGTACCTCGAGCTCCGCAGCCAGCAGGTATCCGGCCAGGTGACTCGTGTTGATCGAGGCACGGTAATCGTGAGTCTGGGCAAGATTGAAGCCATTCTGCCACGCAGTGAACAGATCCGCAAAGAGAACTACCGCACCGGTGATCGCGTGCGAGCCATCGTGCTGGATGTTCGCAAGACAGGCTCTCGAGTTCGCGTCATTCTGTCCCGCACACATCCGGACTTCGTGCGTCGATTGTTTGAAGTGGAAATTCCGGAAGTCAACGATCAGATCATTGAAGTACGTTCGATCGCGCGAGAAGCGGGCAACCGTTCCAAGGTGGCTGTGTCGTGCAACGATACTTCAATTGATTGCGTCGGTGCCTGCGTCGGAGTGCGTGGTGCGAGAATTCGCGGAATCGTCGAAGAGCTGGCAGGCGAACGCATTGATATCGTGCGATGGAACGATTCGCTGCAGATTCTGGTTCCTAATGCGATGCAGCCGGCGGAAGTAGAGGATGTGATTCTGTGCCAGATGCTCGGAAAAGTCATCGTGCTGGTTCGTGAGGATCAGTTGTCGCTGGCTATCGGGAAGTTTGGTCAAAACGTGCGGTTGGCCTCGAAACTCGTTGGCTGGGACATCAACGTGATGACTCAGGCGCTGCTTGACCAGCAACTGGACAAGTCCATTGAGGCCTTCTGTGTCGCTCCAGGAGTCACTCCGGAACTGGCAGAAAACCTGGTTTCACAAGGCTTCTTCACCTTCGACGACCTTTCGGTCATCGAACCGGATCAACTTGTCGAAATGAGTGGTCTGTCTGCAGAAGACTGTGATCGGATCATTGAATACGCTGACGTGGAAAGTGCGCGACTGGAAATCGAAGAGCGGATTGCCGCAGAGCAGCGTAAGCATGCGGCCAATCAGGCAGAGACGGCACCGTCAAAGCCAAAGAAACCTCTTGTGCAGTCTGAAGAAGAGTCAGCGGCGGCGAACAGCGACGAGATCGAAGAAGCACCGGTTGCTGAAACTGAACCGGTTGCTGACGAATCAAATGGTATCGAAATGGTGGTTGAGGAAAATGTGAAGCAGGTAACCATCCAGGAAGATGCCACTCCAGCTAAGGAGGAGATTGTTCCTTCAGGCACAGGTGACGATTCTTCGGCAGTGGTTGAGGGTGCGTGATAAATCTGGTGGAGCAGTCATCAGCGTGGATGGCTGAGAGTTTTGCTTTGATCTTCATATCATGGGGTCGGGCGTCGGAACAGAGGAGACACAGTCTTCAGTAATCAAATCTGGTGAGTCTTGAGTTTTCGTGTGTCTTTCTTCTGGTTGTCGTCGGCGTTCGCCAGTAACAGGTTGAAAGTCGGCATCGACTACTGTGAGCATTTCGTCCGAAGGGATTCTTCGGGGTGCCCGGTCTCTTGTTGTGAGTTTCAGTGCTGACACTGTTGGGGATGCGTTTTCCCGGACAGACTCCGTCGGTCTAAGGGGTTAAGTTTTGAAGATACGTATCTTTGCTCTTGCACGGGACCTTGGTCTCGACAGTAAGGTGTTGATCGATCTCTGTGAACAAGCTGGCGTAAAGCTGCGCAATGCGCTGGCGACAATCAGCGAAGAAGAACGAGACACGGTCGTGGCCTACATCCGCAGCAAGGGGCCGACGACTGGCGGCAGTGCGCTTCCCGTGGAAATGACACCTGTTCGCGATGTACCTCTGGCTGCCGGGAAAGTGCGTCAGATTGTTGGTATTCCTTCACGCGTGGCAGGTCGCAGCCAGGACGAGATTGAAGATCAGGCGGACGACCTGGAAAATATCGAAACTGCCGAAGGCCGTGATTCCGAAATTGAGGCGACGGTTGAAGCGCTCACTGCGGAAGAATTGCCTGTTTCCGAAACCGTAACTCAGGTGGCAGATGCTCCTGCGGATGACGCAGTTGCGATAGAGTCCCCGGAAGTTCCGGAAGTCCTGCCCACTGCGACGGTTGACGCATCGCCAAAAGCAGAGTCATCGCCTGCGGACGCAATGCGACGTCCGAGAATGGCGAAACAGCGTGAAATGCGGCCCATTGGTTCAGTCAAGGATCGGGAGCAACAGGCGGCAGGAGTGGCCGGCAAACCCGCCGGACCTCTCAAGGTCAACCGCGACAGAGACCGACAGCCTGGCAGGCCGATGGTGGCCACGGCGCCAACATTGCCAACACCGAGCGTTAAGAAGACCAAGCCGCGCGAAGAAAAAGTTCAGAAGCCCGACATGTCACTGTCGGAAATTGTGGATCGCAGCAGTCCGCTGGCAGTACAACTGAAAGCGCTCCGCAAGGCCCGCGATGAGCACGAAGCGGGTGGCCCGGCCCCGGTAGAACGAAAAAAAGGAGGGACCGCAAACCGAGGATCCCTGCTCAAAGAACTCCGCGAAACTCGCGAAGCTGAACGTCAGGCGAAAAAACTGAAACGCCGTAAACGTTCCGGACCGATCGATCTCAGGACGACGGCTTCGATCTCGTTTCCGATCACTGTCCGGGCGCTGTCGGAGGCAATTGGTCGACCAGCCAAGTCGATCATGAGCATCCTGTTCAAAGCCGGTCGAATGGTGACAATTAATGACGAGCTCGGCGAAGAAGAGGCAATGGAAGTCTCGATGGAGCTGGGCGTCGATCTTTCGTTCAAGCGTGGCCGCGACATTGAAGCAGAAGTGCTGGCGTCACTGGATCACGAAGATCCGCCTGAACTCATGCGTCAGCGTCCACCGATGATCACAATTCTGGGGCATGTTGACCACGGCAAGACCACCATGGTGGACCGTATCCGCAGTGCCAACGTGGCCGCAGGCGAAGCAGGCGGAATCACACAGCATATTGCCGCGTATCAGGTGAATTACGAAGGTCATCAGTTGACGTTCGTGGATACTCCGGGCCACGCAGCATTCGGGGAAATGCGTTCTCGGGGTGCGGACGCGACCGACATCGTCGTTCTGGTGATTGCTGCGGATGACGGCGTAATGCCGCAGACCGTTGAATGTATCAGTCATGCGAAAAATGCCGGGGTACCAATCGTCGTCGCGCTGAATAAGATCGATCTGCCGGGCATTGATGAACAGCGGATTCTGCAGCAGTTGGCGCAGCACGAGCTATTGCCTGCGGAATGGGGTGGTGAAGTGGAAGTCGTGCGAACGTCCGGAACGACGGGCAAGGGCATTGACAAGCTGCTGGAAACTTTGTTACTCACTGCTGAACTGCAGGAATTTAAGGCGAATCCGGATCGCGAGGGACTGGGCGTCTGCCTGGAAGCCTTCCGTGACGAAGGTCGTGGAGCGATCGCGTGGCTGATCGTCCAAAAAGGAACTCTGCGGATCGGTGACAACGTCCTCTGCGGTGCGACCTACGGGCGAATTCGGGCAATGTACAATGACCGGGACGAGGCGATCACTGAAGCTGGTCCTTCGACGCCGGTCAAAGTTTCAGGTCTTTCAGACGTGCCTGGTGCAGGCGACCATTTCTTCGTGATGAAAGACATCGAAGAAGCCCGTGAAACAGCGGAAGGTCGGTTGCACGAGGGTCGCACGGAAGCACTCTCCTCACGTGTTACAGCACGAACGTTGGAAGACATTCTCAGTGTTCCACGCGAAGGTTTTGGCGTCCAGGAACTGCCGTTGATTCTGAAAGCGGATTCACCAGGTTCGATCGAAGCACTACGGGGTGAGGTCTGTAAATTTGAACATCCCGAAGTCCGGGTTCAGATTATTCACTCAGGCGTTGGCGGCGTGAATGAAAGCGACGTATCACTGGCAAGTGCCGCAGGAGCGATTATCATTGCGTTCCACGTCATTGCTGAAGATCGAGCGCAAATGCAGGCGGATCGTCAGGGTGTGGAGATTCGGCGTTACAACATTATCTACGAAGTCACGGAGCATATTAAGCTGGCACTGCAGGGGTTGTTGCGTCCGGAACGTGTGGAAGTCTCCACCGGTCGCGCCATCGTGCTGCGGACGTTCAGTATCAGTCGCTTCGGTACAATTGCGGGTTGTCGCGTGCTCAACGGCACGATTTCCCGGGATAGTCGCGTGCATTTGATCCGTGATCAGAAAGTGATGAACGACTATCGGATCGGGTCACTCAAGCGTGAAAAGGACGATGCAAAGGAAGTCCGCGACGGGATGGAATGCGGTATTCGGCTGGACGGGTTCAACGATATCAAAGAAGGAGACTTGTTCGAGGCATTTCGAATTGACGAGATCGCGCGCACGTTATAATCCGCAGAGGTTTCGGTGCCGCCAATGCTGCGTTTCGTTGCCGAAACGCTGCGTTGATCAGAGAACCTGAACCTGCGGACATAATTTCGTGTCTGAGTCGGCTCACCCTTCAGGAATTAAACTCAATGTCAACACGTCGAACGGCACGAGTCGCCTCAATGATCCGCGAAGTCGTCAGTACGGCAATTCTGTTTGAACTTCGCGATCCTCGCATTCAGAATGTCACAGTCCTTGGAGCGGATGTCAGTCCAGATCTTAGATATGCCGCCGTGCGGATCTCAGTGATGGGCGATGAAAAAACCGCAGCACTCACCATGCACGGTCTAACTTCAGCGAAAGGATACTTGCAGTCGAAAGTCGCGGAATATATTAAGAGTCGATACACTCCGGAACTGCGTTTTGTCCTGGACGACGCAGTTCTGAAGTCTGTTCAGACATCCGCAATTCTTCGTGATGTCCTGCCTTCTGAAGATACGGATGACGACGTGTCCAGGGGCGAAATGGAACATGCAGAGGAACCATCAGCAGGCGATCCGGGTTATCTGGATTTGTAGTCCGCCGGGGCGTCTTGGCAGTTAAAGAATCAGGGGGCTGTGTCCAGAGTATTTTTCTGGACTTGTCGATTAAGTTCAGCAGGGAACCACAATGGGAACGACCAAGGCCACCAAAGCGGCAGATAAGTCGCAGGTCTGCCGCAAATTTGTAACGGCGCTTCACAAGCTGTACGGCAAGTCCGTTCCAAAGATCGAATTGCCGGTCATTGAAACGATGCTCTTTGCTGCCTGCCTGGAGGATAATCCGTGGGCTCCGGCCGAGGCTGGTCTGAAGAAGATGATCGCGACATTTTTTGACCTGAACGAGATTCGTGTCAGTTCCGTGAGCGAACTTGAACTCGTGCTCACACCGCTCAACAAAGCGGACTGGAAAGGGCTGCGCATCCGGTCCATTCTCCGATCCATTTTCGAATCGACGTATTCGTACGACTTTGAAAAACTTCGACGACAGACATTGGAACAGGCTGTCAAGACGCTGAAAAAGATGCCGGAAGTCACGCCATTCATCCGCGATTTTGTACTGCACGAAATCCTGGGTAGCCACATTGTGTGTCTGGATGGGTCGATGCTGACTGCCGCAAAATGGTTGGGACTCGTTCCAGAGACGGCTGACCTGAATGAAGGATCGGAATATCTGAAGGGTGGCCTGAAGAAATCTGAGGTCTCCGAATTCTGCTATTTGCTGCGATGTCTTTCGACGGATCCAAAATTTGTCCCTCGATTTGCTGATCATGCCGATACCGAACAGAGTATGGCAGATGTTATGGATCGTTTTGCGGAATTGCAGTTGCCGCCAAAGAGAAAACCAAACAAGCCGCCCGCTGCGAAAGAGGTTTCCCGGCCGGAAAAAGTTGAAGCAGGCAAAAAGTCAGTGCCAGTGATACCGGCCAAATTAGTTGCACCCGTGAAACCTGTTACACCAGCCAAAACCGCGACACCGTCCGGGAAGTCTGCGCAGGCAACAAAGCCTGCCGTGTCTGCCTCCAAGAAAGTCGCGAAGCCGATCACAAAGCCAAAAGCCACGACAGCATCGAAATCGGGTCCCAAGGTTCTGCCAAAACCCAGAACGACCAGTTCCGCAGCAAAAAAAACCGGCACTCCGGCGGCCGGAAAATCAGCTTCAGCCAGCAAAAAAAATACGGCCAAGTCTGTCAGGAAGAAATAGGCTCCGACTGCGACATGCATTCAGGCTACGTTGGTCGGCGGCGTAGTTCCCACTCGGGGCAATCCCGAGTTTGTTCCTGGCACGCCAGCGTCGGTTTCGTGCGCCCGTTGAGCGAACTGCTGCTGGCCGCGTGTGACCGCGAATTTGAACTGTAAACGCAAATTCGTAATTCTTGGAATGGGGGCTTAATTCTGTGGTCGGTGAACCGAACTCGACAGAACGTCTGCGCGGATCAATAATGCTCCGTGAGCGGAATGGTTATGCACACCAGTTGCGATAGTTGACGGTATCCTGCGAAGCACCGGCAACTGGCACCGTGCCGCTCAGTTTTGTCTTCCTGCCTACTGCTTTCGGTGAGACTGAAAATGAAACATCTGGATCAAGCATCTTGGTGGCGTCAAGTCATGCAAGTGACCGTCTTTGTGCTCGTTGCATTTTGTCTTCCTGCCAACCTCATTACGAGTGTTGTCCAGGCAAGGCCTGACGAACCAGCAGCCGATGAGAAAAATTCACCGGATCCCGATACGGCCCTCGATGAACTGAAACCGAAAGCTGAAGACAATCAGCTACGGGACGAAAGTGAAGCGATTGATCCTGCCAACAAAGACGCCCTGGCCTGGTACATGGCCGGTCAGAAGGCCATGAAGCGTGGCGATCTGCAGCCGGCTGCGGACGCATTCGAGAAAGCCGCAGAAGCATCACCGAAATCAGCCGTGCCCCTGCGTGCATTGTCGATGGTCCTGCTGCGACTGGGGCGCACAGAAGAGGGAATCAACACTGCCGAAAAAGCAATGGGACTGGATGAGAATGATGTCGAGATGCGACTGCAGATGGCTGTGTTCTATGCCACCACGCAGCGTGTTGAAAAAGCCATCACATTGCTGAACGAAGCATTGGAATCAAAATCGCTGAAGCGTAATTCCCCTGAGTTCGTACAGCTGCATCAGGTCCGCGCCGCCGTCTTTCTGGCAACTCGTAATCTGAAGGAGGCGGCCGACAGCTATGAAGTGTTGCTGGACGCTCTCGAACGACCTGAAGATTTTGAGCTGACCGACCGCGAACATAAGGCGATGGTGAAAAATCGTCCTACAAGTTATGAAACTGTCGGTCGTGTGATGATGGAGGTCGGACGCCATCAGAAAGCTATTCAGGCATTTGAAGCTCTGGGACGCATGGAAAAGGAAAAGCCCGGTGAACACAACCTGCTTCTGGCACGCGCGTACTTTTTGAAGGATAAGCTGGAAGACAGCGAGAAAAACCTGAATCTGTACTTCGATAGCGGTCGTCGCAGTAAAGAATCACTCCAGATTCTGCTCGATCTTTACGGTGCCTCAAGTCGATCGGATGCCTTGACAGCACGCCTGACGGAGCTGAGCGAAAAGACGCCGGATGCAACTGTGGTCAGGATGTTTCTTGGTCAAGTGCTGCTGGATCAGGGCAAAGCCGCCGAAGCGAGTGCCGTCTATCAGGCAATCCTCGATTCAACCGGCGAAGCGGACGCCTATCTCGGACTGATTCGGGTGGCGATCACCAAACAGGATGCCAATGCACTCATCGCGACAGTGAACCGCGCGGCTCGATCACGGATTCGCGTTGAGGAACTGGTTCCGCTGGTCGTCAGCATTGCTGCCGGCGATGAATTCGCAAAAAGCTCTGTGAGCACCTGTCAGACCATGTACGACGAAAAACCTGGCGATCTGCATCCGATGGTACCGTATTTCTGTTCTTTGATTGCTGCGGCAATCAAGCAGCCAAAGGAAGAATCGGCGTTACTCAAGGCCGCATTAGAATTGAATCCCGATCGAGCTCTGCTTGAGAAGGTGCTCGAGAACTACGGACTGAGTCAGCTGACTCTCAACGAGTACACCATGGCGGCAAAGATTTTCGAACAGTTGCTGGCGATCCCAGGGTTAGAACTCGGCGTACGCATTAACACACTGTTTCGGATTTCTAGTGCCTATGCGTCGATCGAGGATATCAGTGCTGCACGACAAGCGCTTCAGGAGGCGCTCAAGTTGGTGCCAAATGAACCTCAGCTGCTGGGCCGCCTGGCAATGGTTGAAGCCATCGACGGCAAGCTGGAAGTCGCCGAGAAGCTGCTGGAAAAATCATTGCAGGGGCTGGCCGAAGATTCGGAGTTGCTCGTCGAAACCCGCATCCGCCTTGCAGGCATTTTTGCTCGCCAGGACAAGTGGGACGAAGCCATCAAACAGTATCTCCTGGCAACGGAGAGTCCAGCCACGAATGCGGAGACTCTGCGCCTGGTTCGCATGGGGCTTTCCAACGCTTACGTCCAGAGTGGAGATATGGCCAAGGGCGAAAAAGTGCTGGAAACAATCTATGCGGAAGATCCGACAGATCCCGGTGTCAACAACGATCTTGGATACCTGTATGCAGATCAGGGTAAGGAGCTTGAAAAGGCAGAGCAGATGATTCGCATCGCCGTTGCAGATCAACCTGACAATCCGGCCTATCTGGACAGCCTGGGTTGGGTCCTGTTCAAGCTGGGTAAAAATGAAGAGGCGCTGGAGCCGTTGAAAAAGGCAAACGGCAATCCCGACTACCGTGATGCAACACTCCTCGAACATCAGGGCGACGTACATCAGGCTCTCCAGCAAACAAAAGAAGCGATTGATTTGTGGTCGCAATCGTTGAAGGTCGAACTGGAAGCTGCTCAGCCGGACAGCGAGGTTATCGCACGACTGAAATCAAAACTTGGAGACGCCGTACCGGCAGAATCCAAGTGATCGGGATGATTTCCATTCTGAATGATGAGCCTGCAGACCGCGATGGCTAAAGAGCAGGAAAACACGAACTTATGGCCCGGAAGACAACGATCCGAAACGACGATGCTGAAGCAGAGGAACCGGTGGACTCCGGCGGGGATGGCAACGGATCAGGTGGCGGAAAAACCCGCGCCGGTGGCAGCGAAGGTGACGAACCGGATCAACAGCGATATGACGATGAACTGCGTCCGTCCCGACTTGAAGACGTCGTCGGCCAGAAGGCTGTCGTCGAACGTCTCCGAATTCTGCTCGAAGCAACAAAGAGACGGAAGGAGCCGCTCGGACACCTGCTGCTGGACGGCCCACCTGGACTCGGTAAAACAACACTCGCGACAGTTGTCCCGCGAGAATTGGGAACTGAGTTTCAAATTACCTCCGGCCCGTCACTGAGCGCGCCCAAGGACCTGCTGCCTTATTTGACAAATGCAGGCTACGGCAGCGTGCTGTTTATCGACGAAATCCATCGCATGCCTCCCGCCGTCGAAGAATTTATCTATCCCGCGATGGAAGATTTTCGAGTCGACATTACCCTGGGTGATGGACTCAACGCCCGCACGATCAACATGAAACTACAACCGTTCACACTGATCGGTGCCACAACTCGCAGCGGAATGTTGACGGCACCGCTGCGTGATCGCTTCGTCAATCGTGAGCATCTGGACTTTTACACCGACGAAGAACTTGCGACGATCGTTACGCGTAATGCGCGCAAGCTGCGAACAGAAATTTCTCCGGAAGCGGCTCAGGAAATTGCCATCCGTTCACGAGGCACTCCCCGAAAGACCAACAACTGGCTCCGCTGGACTCGTGACTTTGCTGACGTCCGGGCAAATGGAAAAATTACGCTGGAAGTCGCTCGCGCGGCACTCAGGATGAAGGGTGTTGACGACGCCGGACTGGAAGAGCAGGACCGTAAATACCTGCAAACGATCATCCGTGTCTTTGGCGGAGGTCCCGCTGGCGTTCAGGCTCTGGGGCACACAATGAACATTCCGGCAGATACGCTCGAAGATGAGGTGGAGCCGTTTCTGCTGCGTGAAGGATTTATTCAGCGTACACCTCGCGGTCGTATGATCACGGCGAAAGCCATGGCTCATCTTGGAATTTCGCAGAAGCAAAATCCAAAGCCGCCCAGGTCCGGCTCCGAAAGCGCTGATCAGCGAGAACTCTTCGATTAGAATCCCTCTTTAAAACTGCGAACCCTGACGTGCCAACCGCTTCTTTTGTTTACGAACCGCTTTTCGATACTGGCGCCGATGACACTCAATACCGGCGGCTCACGAAAGATCACGTAAAGGTTCGCCAGTTTGAGGGTCAGGATGTACTGTGCATCGATCCGCAGGCGCTTACGCTGTTGTGTTCTCAGGCGTTCCACGATATCAACTTCTTCCTGCGTCCCGCGCACCTGCAGCAGGTCGCCGCCATTCTGGACGACCCGGAGGCATCGGACAATGACCGCATCGTCGCGCTGACGATGCTCAAAAATGCCGATGTCGCCAGTGCGGGTGTGTTGCCGTTTTGCCAGGATACAGGCACCGCGATTGTGCAGGGGAAAAAAGGGCACGCCGTCTGGTCGAGCGGTGACGAGGAGGCTTTGGCAAGGGGCGTCTACAACGCTTACACCGAGAACAATCTCCGATATTCACAGAACGCCGCACTGACAATGTGGGACGAAAAGAACACCAATACGAACCTGCCGGCACAGTTGGAACTCATGTCGTGCGACGGCAACGAGTACAAATTTCTGTTCATTGCCAAAGGCGGCGGTTCGGCCAATAAATCGTTCTTCTATCAGGAAACCCGCGCGATCCTCAATCCGAATTCGCTGGTCGAATATCTCACATCAAAAATGTTGACTCTGGGCACCGCCGCTTGTCCGCCTTATCACCTCGTGTTTGTCATCGGCGGCACATCCGCAGAATCCACGATGAAAACCGTCAAGCAGGCGTCAACCAAATACCTCGACAATCTCCCAACGACCGGTAACGCTCTGGGCCGCGCGTTTCGCGATCTCGAAATGGAAGAGAAGATGCTGCAGCAGGCTCGCACCTGTGGCATCGGAGCCCAGTTCGGCGGCAAGTATTTCGCCCTGGACGTGCGTGTCATCCGGTTACCACGACACGGCGCGTCGTTGCCCATAGGCATCGGGGTGTCCTGCAGCGCGGATCGTCAGGCGAAAGGGAAAATCACGAAAGACGGCGTCTTTATCGAACAACTGGAAACGGAGCCGTTGAAGTACATTCCTGAGCACCTCCGCCATCGCAAAGACGAAAGCGCAGTGCGCATCGATCTGAATCGGCCGATGTCAGAGATTCTGGCCGACCTCAATCAGTATCCGGTGACGACGCGGCTGTTGCTGAGCGGTCCGATCGTCGTGGCGCGGGATATCGCTCATGCGAAGCTGAAAGAACGTCTGGACGCCGGTCAACCGTTGCCGGAATATTTTAAGAAGTATCCGGTTTACTACGCCGGTCCGGCAAAAAAGCCTGAAGGCTACGCGAGCGGTTCGTTCGGGCCGACCACCGCAGGACGGATGGATTCCTATGTCGATCTTTTTCAATCTGCTGGCGGCAGCATGGTCATGATTGCTAAAGGGAATCGCGGCAAGCAGGTGACCGAGGCCTGCCACAAGCACGGTGGATTTTATCTTGGCAGCATCGGCGGCCCCGCCGCGATTCTGGCGAAAGAAAATATCCGCAGCGTCGAAGTGATTGAATTTGCGGAACTCGGCATGGAAGCCATCTGGAAAATCGATGTGATTGATTTTCCGGCGTTCATTCTGGTTGACAACAAGGGCCATGATTTCTTCGAAAACATCGGCTCGGGATGTTCGCATTAACCCCAATCGCACTCGACTCAGAGAGTCAGGCTACTACAGGCTCGGCTCAGAGAGTCGAGCTACGGCAGACGATGTCAACTGAGCGATCAACAATACGTCAGCAGTTCATCCGCAGTGCGTTGCTGATTTGTCTGATACTGGCCATCGCGGCCGCCGGTGGCGGACGTTATCTGCTGCAGCGGCAATTGTGGATGGATGAGATCCATTCCTGGCTGCTCATCCAGGAACCGCAGACACAGCGCTCACTCCAGGCGCTTGCAGACGGCGTCGATTACAATCCGCCGACGTACATTTTGCTGGCTCGACAACTGCAGTACCTGCCAGGTGGCATCACTGAATTCAGTCTCCGCTGGCTTTCACTGAGCCTGATGATGCTGGCCATCGTCGGTATCTTTGTGGTTTTACATCGTCGTTTTCCGTTGCTTGTGTGCGTGGCTGCCATGGTGATGATGGCATCCAATGTGCATTTGATTCATCAGTCGGCGGAGATTCGGTTTTATCCCCTGTGGTGCGCCGCATGCGCCTGGCTGTGCGTCGTGCTGGATGGTCACGTAATTCAGAAACCCTGGCTTATGCGTCTGAACAACATCGTGGCGGTACTGCTGGCAGGCGTCATCACGACAACGCACTATTTCGGAATTCTGACGCTCGGACTGATCTGTGTGGGGGCGATGCTCATTCCAGACATCACAAGAGGTCGCCGCAGGATGATCGTATTGGTTGCCTGCACAGGCGGTGTGTGCCTTGTCGTATGTCTGCCGTTTCTGATCGGACAGCGGGCGGCAATCACACGAGCGACCTGGGTTTCCCCTGCCACAGTAGAGGACAGCATCGGCTTTCTGACGGCCATGTTTCCGCTGGGCCTGATGATTGTCTGCGTCGTGGCTTTTGTCATTTCAACAGCGTTGCGTAAATCACGAGAACAACACGGCGATCTGGCGGTGGCAGAACACGGTGCGACGTCAGAAGCCGCTCAAGCCTTTGGCGAACTGGCCAGACAGCTTGCCCCATGCCTGCTGCTGACGCTGATGCCGCTGGTGATTGTGTTGCTTTCCTGGACGGTGCAGCCTGCCTTAGTGACGCGTTATGCTGTACCCGGAGTCCTGGGATTCGGGGCCATCTTCGCCATCCTTCTTTCCCGCTGTTATCCTCGTTTTCAGATGCTGATGGTCGTTGCGGGCGGTGTCATGCTTCTGCGGGGCGTGGCGTTGTGCAGTCATCAATGGCATGAGATCGACCTGATCCGTGCCAAGCTTGTAATACAACTGAAAGAACTTCCGGCAGACGGGCCGATTGTCTTTGAAGACCGAACTGTTTCCATGCCCGTCCTGCATTCACATCCTGAACTGCGCGCTCGATGCTCGCTGTTGGACTTTACGGACGATCAGCTTTCCAAGGACTCCCGGCTTCGCATCGTCCAACGCGACGTTGGCAGACGAATCGCCCAGTGGTATCCCGCGTACTCGATGAGATCACTCGATTCCCTGGCAAATGAACGCACTTACTTTGTGATTCCATACGGGGAGTCGCCATCGGCGACACTTCTTTGGCCAGCCGACCATCGGAAGTCTTCAGTTTCTCCAGGTATCGATCGTTTTGATCGCAGCGCCTCTGAAACGTCAACTGTACCCTTAGAATAGAAGGTAAGTCTCGTCTGCGTCGTCCAGAACAGAGGACTGGCGTGTCGAATCGATGATCCACCGCGTTCAGGAAATCAACTCCAACGCCCTTCCCAGGAAACTCTTGACTCTCACGGCGAGAAACCCTGCGATGTTTCCGCCCCGGATTTCTACTCGAAGAACGTTGCACAGTGAGGTGCTTGCAACCTGTGTCGGTCGGCAGCGACCGATGGTGTGTTGGCGCATGCAGTTTGAAGCGAGGTGCAACGCAGTCAACGTCGATGGAATGGGAATCGTCGCCGTCTGGTTCGATACGGCCAGAAATGTGTGATATCATTAAACAGAATTTCGACTTTGACACGGTCGAAAATACTTGGCAATCAACGTGGAGCCGTTGAGTGTCGGCAATAGATTTCATGACGTGAGAGAAATGCGAATTGGTCTCAGGCAAACCGGTTTCAGAACTCTATAAGGAAGTCACCCGAGCTGCGCTTCTCGGCCTTGTGGTAAATCTATTGCTGGGCATTATCAAGCTCGCCGGTGGGGTCATTGGGAATTCGTTTGCCCTGATTGCGGATGCGGTCAATTCGATTGGCGATGTCGTGACAACCATCGTCGTGCTGTTTGCGCTCAGGGTTGCTCAACGTCCTGCCGATGCTGAACATCCCTATGGCCACACCCGAGCGGAAGGAATCGCGGCCTCAAACGTCGCACTCCTGGTTATCCTTTCGGCATGTTTTGTGGGATGGGAATCGGTTCAGCGCATCACCGTCCAGCATGAGATTCCTCCTGTCTGGACGCTCTGGATTGCGGGTTGCAACATCCTCATCAAGGAATCGCTTTACCAGTACAAAGTGCGTATTGGCAAACGCACGGGGTCGGCGGCCCTCATTGCCAACGCATGGGACCACCGCAGCGATGCTCTGTGTGCCCTCGCAGTACTGATCGGGCTGGGCACGATTCGCATTGGGGGCACACAATTCATCTGGGCCGACGAAGTGGCCTCTCTCATTGTGGTCGCAGTCATTGTCTGGTCCGGAATTCAACTGTTTCGATCCAGTGCCAGCGAACTCATGGATGTGCAGGCAGACTCGGAGTTCGTCGGACGCGTCAGGGCAGCGGCGATAGAGGTTGCAGGAGTCGAAGAGATTGAAACACTCTGGGTGCGAAAATCAGGGCTGGAGTTCTTTGCTGATATTCATCTCGAAGTCGATCAGCACCTCACAGTCGCAGAAGGACACCGGATCGGTCATCAGGTCAAAGATCGATTGCTCGACAGGTTTCCTAATCTGCGAGATGTTCTTGTTCACCTGGAGCCATTTCCGCATACGCACGAATGAAGGCAGGATCACGGTGCCAAAGGCAGATCACGGCAAAAAAGGCAGATCACGGTGCCATGCACTGCAATTGTACATACCCCTCTCCCCTTTGGAATTCCTTAAGTCCACGTCATTGGATGTGGGCTCAGCGCGACTGAAACTCGCAGCTTCAAAACTCATCGATCCTCAAGCGATTGGGGAAGTCCGCTTCTTGTGGCGACTTATGCTCCGTGCGGGTCTGAGTGAGGCCTTCATGTTGTAGCCGGATTCGTGAGACTTCGGGCTGAGACATGGCCCGCTTTCGTATCCTTACGAATCCGGCTACACCTCTTTACTACCCGCGCGAGGGATAGCTGCAATTTTTGAGAATTAAGTTGAACTAAACCGTTTAGTTACTCATTTAGTCGCCGCTTCGCGGGATTTGAGATGCGGAAACTCTTCGCAAATTTGCCGGGATTTGCTCGGGAACGACTGAATTCTGGCGAATCAGCTGCCGACGAGGATCCCGTTTCAAATCAGCGCGAGTTTTGGAGTGGCGAGGTTGTATCTACCGGGCATTGGTAACCGACGGTGGTGTTTCAAATTTTCTGACTGTAACGTTTTCTATGTGTCCGCCGTTTGAAGCCCGTTTTCCAGACCGGGAACCACGAATGGACACGAATTGGAATGCTCCTCATTCGTACTAC
>JAYSPO010001720.1:0-2536 GCA_043722015.1 Candidatus Kuenenia sp.
GCGTGGAGGCGAGGTGGTGAATGAAGATTCGAGAGCCGCTACGTTCGCCCCGGCCACGATGGGGCTTGCCCCCGTCGAGCCAGTGATCATCACCAGACAAAAATGCCACGACGAAACTGCGGCCACGGCGGGGCTTGTCCCCGCCGGGCCATGATCACAATTGGGCACGGTGGATGTTACTCAGCGTGCGACGCGGACAAGCGGGCTATCGATTGATTCGTTTAACGGCAAGCCGCAGGCGTCGGTGTTGGATTCGCCTACGCCTGCGGCTCGCCGTTAATCGAAAATGCTGACTCGGTTCATGTGTCCGGCGTTGCGAGGATCAAAGATCGATGTCGTCGGCGAAGCTGGCGTCTTCCATGATGATCCGATATCGCTCGCTGGCGTCTTTGCCGAGCAGTTGGTGGAACGTGGTGTCGGCTTCCAGTTGGCTTTCGATGTTGACTCTCAACAGAACACGGGCACGGGGGTCGAGGGTGGTGTCGCGGAGCTGAGCGGCATTCATTTCGCCGAGTCCCTTGAAGCGGAGCACGACAGCCGTGCGGTTGGCGGGCAGCGAGGCGAGGATCTCTTCCTTTTCCACGTCGTGCCGGGCGTACATCACGTCCTTGCCGACTTCGATGCGATACAGCGGCGGCTGCGCGATGAACAGTTTTCCCTGGCGAATCAGTTCGGTCATGTGTCGAAAGAAGAACGTCAGCAGCAGCGTGGAAATATGATATCCGTCACTGTCGGCATCCATCAGCAGAATGATGCGCGCGTAACGCAACTGATTCACTTCGAAGTTCGAACCGACGCCTGCTCCCAGTGTCTCAACAATGTCGCGGATTTCGTTGCTCTCCATGATCTTCGACATGGTGAGCGATTCCGTGTTGAGAATTTTTCCACGCAACGGAAGCACGGCCTGCGTCCCTGCTTTGCGACCCATCACGGCGGTGCCACCGGCCGAATCGCCTTCGACAATGAACAGTTCTGATTCCGCCGGATTCTTCGACTGACAATCGACCAGCTTGCCTGGCAGATTCGTCTTGCGACCACCGACTGTCTTGCGTCGGACTTCAGAGACGGCTTCACGACTGGCCTGCCGCGCGCGGGCGGACAGGACCATGCGGCCGAGAATCACATCTGCCAGCGACGGATTGTTGTTCAGCCAGTTTTCCAGGGCAGGACGCACGACGGCATCCACGGCGGATGACGTTTCAGGATTGTTGAGCCGTTCCTTGGTCTGCCCCTGAAACATCGGGTCACCAATAAAGATGCTCAGCACACACACGATGCCTTCGCGGATGTCTTCCGCCGAAATCGTCACGCCGCGGGGTTTGAATCCATGCACATCCATGTAATTACGGACAGCCTTGTTGACGCCGGCTTTCAGGCCGTTCTCATGCGTCCCGCCGGCGTGCGTGCGAATTCCGTTGACGTAGCTGCGAATGTTTTCTTCGGTCGAATCCGTCCATCGCAGCACGACTTCAACTTTTGCGTCTTTGTCGTCCTTGGTGGCGAAAAACAGTTGCTCGTGCGCGGGCTTCTTGCCTGTGTCCGTCGTGACCTTTTCAATATACGCGACGATGCCATCCGGATGATGCAGCTCGTGCGTTTCTTTCTTCTGTTCATCGTGGAAGACAATTGTCAGGCCACCGTGAATGTATGAAATGTCTTCCAGATGCTGCCGAATCGTTTCGCCGTTGAACAGCGTGCGGCGAAAAATGTCGTCATCGGGACGGAAGAAGATTGAAGTGCCTCGTCCGCGAAACGGTTTCACTTTCTGCACCGGACCACTGGGCTTGCCGCGGTGAAATGTCTGGACCCATTCGAATCCGTCGCGATGGACTGTCGCGATCAGTTCAGAAGATAAGGCGTTGACGACGGACGAGCCGACTCCATGCAAGCCGCCGCTGCGGGTGTAGTTCTTGTCACTGAATTTTCCGCCGGCGTGCAGCGTCGTCAGGATCACTTCCAGGGTTGATTTCTTCATCTTTGGATGTTTGTCAACCGGAATGCCGCGACCGTTGTCCTCGACCGTACAGGAACTGCCGTCTTTGTGCAGCGTCACGGTGATGCGATCACATTCGCCTGCCAGGAACTCATCGACGGAGTTATCGACGATCTCCCACAGCAGATGATGGAGTCCGCGTGAATCCACGCCACCGATATACATCGACGGGCGGCGGCGAACGGGTTCGAGACCTTCGAGGACTTCGATGTCTTCGCCGGTGTAGCTCGAATTGGATTTGGCGGGTAGTGCCATGAATGAGAGTCCCTATGTGGTGTGTTCGTTGTTTAATTTGATCGACCGTCGCGCTCCGGTGGTGTCTCTTTCGTTTAACCCGAGCCAACGGCGAGGATTCCTTCAACCCGACGCCTCGCCGTTGGCTCGGGTTAAACATTTACTGCGGCAAGTTGCCCGGAAACGTGCGGCCTATTCTGAATGGATACATCGAAGACGTGGGTAATGACAAGATTGGGAGGGCGAGGCTCCTGCCGAGCCGTGCGTTACTGCATTCGAAGTCGGCTCGGCACGAGCCTCGCCCTCCCG
>JAYSPO010001721.1:0-9923 GCA_043722015.1 Candidatus Kuenenia sp.
CCACGGAGGGCTCACGCCCTGCCGCTCGCCATTGTTAATTCGCACCGCGTGAGGAATAAATCTTCTGCACTAATGCTGACGGAATTTCTGCATGCGATAGCCGTCTTTTTCGGACACAATCTCAATCATCACATCGTGCAGCTTGGAGGACAATCGGACTCGATGACGATCAAGGTTCGTCGCCTTTACCGTGCGATCGATGTCCAGAAACGCATCGATGGTCAGGTGATGTTTGGAAGTCCGAAAGAATGCGAGGAACATCGGGATGTTGGAAGTTCCGCGTAATTTCAGACTGCCGTCCTGATCCGTTTTGACCAGCAACTCATCGTCGGCAACTTCGATTGTGGTCTTCAGAATCTCACTGCGGTTGCCTTCGCCGTTTTTCAGTCGCTCCTGCTTGTCCACCCAGTGTTGAGTCACCTCAATCGCCTGCGTCACGGCCGTCAGGCTGGCCAGTGTCACAAAGGCCTCGGCAGAAGGTGTCGCTGCGTCCTCAGATGTGGGTGTCGAGTCCGGCCTTGCCAGAGATTCAATCACCGGGTCCAATAGTTCGGGCGTCAGCTTTGATGCCTTCAGCAGAATGGCGTACTTCGTCAGCGCCTGATGCAAGGGAATCAGGCGTTCGAGTGCTTCAGGAACCAATGAGGCGGCAAGAACGCGTGCACCGGTTGCTCTGGCAACGGCATCCGTCGCCTCGTCGCTGTTCCGCCACAGCCAGTCGAACGTCGCGCGCAGGTCACCCACAAGCAGTACTGGATTGTCCCGCCATTGGATGGCAAGTTCGAAGGCTTCGTCTCGTTTCATGTCGTCTCAGAGTCGGATGGAGTGAATGATTTGAGATCTCAAATCTCAAATTTGAAATTTGAAATTAATACTCGTTCTGTTCTTCGCCGGAGAGCGACAGCACGGCTGCTTCCGCGCGTTTGGCAACCTGACGGATCGTGCGCTGGTCGCGTTCTGCGGCCAATTTCTTGATCGCATCTTCTAACGACATCACGCCCAGTTCCCCGTCGATGCGACAGCGGACGTTGACAGCATTCTGTTCGGCTTCTTTTGGACCAACGACCAGCATGTAGGGAATCAGATCCATCTGCGCTTCGCGGATCTTGGCCTGTACGCGGGCACTTTGCAGATCTGTGGTCACCCGGAAACCGGCCTGACGCAGCTTGCCCGCGACTTCAGTGGCGTAGTCGTCCGTCTTCTCGCTCAATGGCAGAACGCGAATCTGTTCCGGCGCCAGCCACAGTGGAAACGCGCCGGCGAAATGTTCGATCAGCACGCCGACAAATCGCTCCATAGAACCGAACGGAGCGCGGTGAATCATCACGGGGCGATGTGTCTTGTTATCCGCGCCGGTGTACTCCAACTGGAAGCGTTCCGGCAGATTGTAATCCAGTTGGACAGTCCCCAATTGCCATTCACGACCAAGGCAATCCTTGACCATAAAGTCGGCCTTCGGACCGTAGAACGCGCCTTCGCCTTCGCATTCGACGAACGACATTCCTTCCTCGGTCAGTACTTTGCGGAGAGTGCTCTCGGCCTTTTCCCAAAGCTCTTTGCTGCCGATGTATTTGTCGGAATTCGGATCGCGCATCGACAGCTGCACTCGATAGCCTTCGAGGCCGACAGCCTGCAGGACAAATTTCACCAGGTTCAGCGTGTCCTTGAATTCCTGCTCGACCTGTTCCGGCGTGCAGAACAGATGTGCGTCGTCCTGAGTCAGTCCGCGAACGCGCAGCATGCCGTTCAGTTCACCGGATTGCTCATACCGGTAGACCGTGCCGAATTCTGCCAGCCGCACCGGCAGATCGCGGTAGCTGCGGGGCATGGCCTTGTACATCTGAGCGTGATGCGGGCAGTTCATCGGTTTTAACAGGAAGCGTTCCTGCTGCTTTTCCCAGCGTCGCAGCACTTCACGTTTCTGTTCATCGTTGCCGCCTGTCGGAAAGTCTTTCGCGTCGAAGCCAAGGACTTTGGCGGCATCCAGCAGCGTTCGTTCAGCTTCCGGGGAAGGCGGAGCCAGCGCGTCATCGTGCGGATCGAGCGCGCGAATCCAGTAGTCCACCAATTGCCCGGCCGAATGTCCGAAGATCGGGGCGAACTGCGAATCGCGGTAGTACGGAAAGTGTCCGCTGGTCTCGTACATTTCGACGCGTCCGATGTGCGGCGAATACACCGGCTGATAGCCTCGTCGCAGCAACTCGGCCTTGATGAATTCTTCCAGCGTCGCGCGAATCGTGGCACCTTTCGGCAACCACAGACACAGTCCCTGTCCGACTTCGCTGGAAATTGTGAACAGGCCCAGTCGCTTACCAAGGACTCGATGATCGCGCTTCCGGGCTTCTTCGAGTTGTTCGAGGTACGCCTTCAGATCTTTTTTGTCGAACCATGCGGTGCCGTAGACGCGCTGCAGCTGGCGACCAGACGCATCACCCTTCCAATAGGAACCTGCAACGCTCGTAATCTTGAACGCTTTAATCTTGCCCGCATGAGGGATATGCGGCCCGCGGCACAGATCGAGGAATTCGCCCTGACGATAAAAGCTCAGTGTCGGATGTTCGGCAAGTCCCGTGCGGATGTGTTCAGTTTTTAGAGTCTGCTTCAGATCGCTGCAAAGCTGAAGTGCTTCCTCGCGTGATGCCTCGAACCGATCAAAGGGTTCTGCGGCATCGACGATTTTCTGCATCTCCGCTTCGATGCGGGGAAAGTCCTCTTCGCTGATTGGAGTCGTCAGATCGAAGTCGTAATAGAATCCGTTGCCTGTCGTCGGGCCGAATGCCAGACCGACGCCAGGAAACAACCGCATGATCGCGCGCGCCATCACATGAGCGCAGCTGTGTCGCATCACGCCCAATGCTTCGGCGTCACGCTCGGTAATCAGCTTGAGCGGTACCGGACGCAGATCCGTGAGGTTGGCAAGTGGTCGCATCGAATCGACAACCGTGCCGTTAATGCTGGCCGCGACAGTCGCCTTTGCCAGACGCTCGCCGATACCGGCAGCGACGTCCAGAGCAGATGCAGAATCCTGGTGTTCGAGAATAGTCCCGTCCGGCAATTGAACCTTGATCATGAGTCATTCTTATCGACAATAAAAACCTGCCCGTTCACATCGCGGCTGCTACGAGAAGTCGCGCGACCGGGCAGAAACACAACAGGCGGAGTTTTACCGGCTGGAGCCCCGTACTTCAAACTGCAATCAGGCGTGCGACGGATTAAGCTGTCCCGGTCTCGTCGCGGAATTCGTGAGAATTCAGGTCTCCCCTGAATTCCTGCGAATTCCGCTACAGTAAATTCTTTTTCTACCGCTCGTCTGATTTCTCATGCAGAGGATCGTCGGCAGTGTGTGTGACCAACGAAACTCCGTCTACCGATGCAAGGTGTTGCGTTCACACAAAAACTCGCCCAAATCGCGGAAAACGTTGAGTTTCCAATTCAGCGTATTGCGTTGACGAGCAGTGTTCATTTATCGTGCCGACACCAATTTTGGCTGTTAATCTCATTCCGTCGCTGCGGAATGCCTTTCAACAGGGTTTTGTTCCTTTCAAAAGCGAGATCGAATTCATGAGTACTGTGTCTGCCCTTCCCTATAAGGTTGCAAATTTAGAGTTGGCCGAATTGGGGCGTAAAGAAATTGAAATTGCCGAAATCGAGATGCCGGGCCTGATGGCCCTGCGCGAAAAATACAGCGATTCAAAGCCACTCAAAGGTGCCCGGATCGCAGGTTGCCTGCACATGACCATTCAGACCGCCGTGCTCATCGAAACGCTGACGGCTCTTGGCGCGGAAGTGCAATGGTCCAGCTGCAACATTTTCTCGACTCAGGACCACGCCGCAGCCGCAATCGCAGTCACGGGCGTACCCGTTTATGCCTGGAAGGGCATGAGTGCCGAAGAATTCGATTGGTGCATCGAGCAGACTCTGTTCTTCCCGGATGGCGAACCGCTCAACATGATTCTCGACGACGGCGGTGACCTGACAGTGATGGTTCACGACAAGTTCCCGGAACTGCTCAAAGGCATCCGTGGACTGTCCGAAGAAACGACAACCGGCGTTCATCGCCTGCATCAGATGCACGCGGCGGGCAAACTGGCCGTTCCGGCCATCAATGTGAATGATTCGGTGACCAAGAGCAAGTTCGATAATCTCTACGGTTGCCGCGAATCCCTGGCTGATGGCATCAAGCGTGCGACGGACGTAATGGTTGCCGGCAAAGTCGTGGTGATCTGTGGCTACGGCGATGTCGGCAAAGGTTGTGCGGATGCAATGGATGGCCTCGGCGCACGTGTGATCGTCACGGAAATCGATCCGATCTGCGCGCTGCAGGCCTGTATGGAAGGCTTCCAGGTCATCACGATGGACGAAGCTGCTCCACAGGGCGACATCTTTGTCACGACGACCGGCAACGTGGGAGTGATTCGTGGCGAACACATGGACAAGATGAAGCATCAAGCCATTGTGTGCAACATCGGACACTTCGATTCGGAAATTCAGATCGCCTATCTGAATAATCATAAGGGCATCCGCAAAGTCCGAATCAAGACTCCGGCTGACGAAGGTGGCCCGGTTGACAAATATGTTTACGCCAACGGCAAGGCGATTATCGTGCTGGCAGAAGGACGCCTGGTGAATCTTGGCTGTGCGACCGGGCATCCTTCATTTGTCATGAGCAACAGCTTCACGAATCAGGTGATGGCTCAGTTGGCGTTGTGGGAAAACTTCGAAGATTTTGAAATCGGCGTGCATCTGCTGCCAAAAGAACTGGACGAAGAAGTGGCGCGCCTGCATCTGGCGAAACTGGGTGCGAAGCTCGAAACGCTGACCCCGGAACAGTCTGCTTACATCAATGTTCCTGTCAACGGACCGTACAAGCCAGAACATTACCGGTACTAGGCGATGTCCTGAATGACGCAGCCCGCAACGGTGTGGCTGTAAAATATGACTGGAACTCAGCCCTCGGCAACAACACGTTGCCGGGGGCTTTTTTGTGGCAGGTGCAGTCGCTGATTGGTGGTATGCTGTAGAAACCCACGCTCTGGCAAGCTTGGCTCTACGACCCCATCCAACTTGGGGACTGTCGTTTTATTCTTCAATGTCGGCATTTTCGTTTAACGGCGAGCCGCAGGCGTAGGCGAAACCTGGCACTGACGCCTGCGACTTGCCGTTAAACGATTAAAGCGACGGTCCCCAAGACGGATGGGGTCTTGCGCAATGCCGGAACAAAACGTGTTTAGCCCACCATCTCATTCACGATCCGCACGAGGCGGATGGGGTCCTGGAAAATGTGGCAAATGACAAGGATGAAAGCCACTGGGCGCGAGCTTGGGTAAAGCTGGCACCCGCTCTCTACTTCCTCGCAAACCGATATCCGACGCCGCGGACGGTCTCGATCAGGTCGGTGGTTTCTCCGAGCTTTTTGCGGAGAGAACGGACATGGACATCGATCGTACGTTCAAGGGAATTTGCGTCTTCACCGCGTGATGTTTCCATCAGTTCATTGCGGGAAAACGGACGACCTGGCTGAGACATCATGGTCCACAACATGCGAAACTCCGTGGGCGTGAGTTCCAGTTCAGCGCCGTTGTATCTGACCGCGTGATTTGTGCGGTCAATTTCGATGCCGTGCAGTTCGAGGAGATTCTTTCCGGCCTCAGCAGTATCGGATCGCCGCAGCAGGGCTTTGACCCGGTGCATGAGCGGCTGAACGCGAAACGGTTTTGTCACATAATCGTCTGCCCCCATATTAAAGCCGACGATTTCATCTGTCTCTCCGCTGCGCGCAGTGAGCATCATCACGGGGACAGCTTTGGTACGTGCGTCGGATTTCAGCAGTCGGCAGATCTGCAGTCCGTCAATTCCAGGCAGCATCAGATCCAACAGGCAAAGGTCCGGAATCAGGGTCTGAGCTTTCAGCAATCCATCGCGCCCGTCGCGTTCCCAATGGACGATGAATCCTTCTTTCTGCAGGTTGTAGACGATCACGTCGGCAATGGACTGTTCATCTTCGATCACCAGGATATTGGGTTGCATAGAAAAGAATCCGCCTCTGAAAATCAACGATTCAGTCGAGGATGCCGGATAATTGCAGCATCAACAAGATACACGACATCTTCTGCGATGTTCGTCGCATGGTCTGCGACGCGTTCCACATGCCGGATCACCGAAAACAAATGCAGACTTGGTTCTACGAGTTCAGGTCGTCGCTTCATCACTGTGACTACCTCCTCAATCAATTCACTGTTCAACTTGTCCACAAGTTCATCCCGCTGACAGATCGCACGCGCCGCTTCAGAATTCTGCTCAACAAACGCATCAATGCTGTCGTGCAACATGCTGAGCGCCTCTTCCGTCATCTCATTCAGACGGCTGGGCATGGGAAAATCACCAAATTGTGCGATTCCGGCAGATCGTTCCGCGATGCTGACAGCAATGTCGGCAACGCGTTCCAGTTCCGCCGCAATCTTCATCACCACCGCTACACGGCGCAGGTCATGAGCTACCGGATGATACAACGCCAGGATTTTCAGACACTCTTCCTCGATTCGGATATCCCACCGATCCACTTCGCGGTCTCGAGTAGAGACTTCCTCAGCAAGTTCAGTGTGTCCATGATTCAGGCCATCGACAGCGTCATGAATGAGTTCCTCCACTGTTGAGCACATCGAAAGAATGTCTCGATGCAGGTACTCCATTTCGTTCACAAAGTGAATGGTCATGCGCGTCTGATCCTGCTGGATTTCTGCGTACAACCAAGCATCCCGTCGCTGGCGTCCGCAATATGAAGAGAGATGATGAATGAATGATTAAGAACGAAGGTGTCTCGTCAATGAATCGCCAATTCCCGAAGTTTGTTAAAACAGCGAACACGTTCGCATCAACCGAATCGCCCCGTGATGTAGTCCTGGGTTGCCTTTTTGGCAGGACTGGTAAAAATCTTCGATGTCGGGCCCGATTCTTCCAGAATTCCTTTGTAGAAGAAGGCCGTCTGGTGGCTGACGCGCGAGGCCTGCTGCATGTTGTGAGTCACGATCACGATCGTATAGTTGGCACACAACTCGCCGATCAGGTTCTCGATGCGGTCGGTGCTGGCAGGGTCCAGTGCGGACGCGGGTTCGTCCATCAGGATAATATGAGGATTCGTTGCCAGAGTGCGTGCGATGCAAAGCCGCTGCTGCTGACCTCCGGACAGGGACATCGCAGAGGTCGTTAAGCGATCCTTCACTTCTTCCCACAGAGCAGCTTTCTTCAGGCAGGACTCGACAAGGTCAGCAAGCACCGAACGGTTTTTCTCGCCAGCTACACGCGGCCCGTAAGCGACATTGTCGAAGATTGATTTTGGAAATGGCGTCGATTTCTGAAACACCATGCCAACATGTTTCCGCAGCAACACGACGTCAACCGCCGGGTCCATGATATTCTGGCCCTCGACCAGAATTTCGCCCGTACAGCGGGATCCTTCGATAAGGTCGTTCATGCGATTGAGCGTACGCAGAAACGTGCTTTTCCCGCAACCGGACGGGCCGATCAATGCTGTGACGGAACGTTCAGGAACCGTCAACGACACATTGAACAGGACCTTGAGTTCACCGTAAAAGAAATCCAGCCCGCTGACCTGGATTGCCGCCGGGTGGGCGGAGAAATCAAGATCCCCTTCGACGCCAGTCACTGAAGGTGGCACTGAAGGAGGCATTGAAGGTTGCACTGAAGGTGGCACTGGTTTTGGAGTCATGGCTGCCATGTTTTAGATAAATCCGAATTCGACACTTTTCAAATGTTTGCTGCCACAGTCAAACAGCCCAGCTTTCACCATTTCAGTCGTCTGCTGGCGTAGTAGCGTACGATCATCGCCACAGAATTGATCGACAGCAAGACGATCAGCAGAACCACAATTCCGGAGGCTGCCACCGCAGTGAACTGCGGCTCAGGATGCTTTGACCAGTCATAAATCTCGATGGGCATCGCCGTAAACTGGTCGAGCGGGGCGTGCAGAACCTGAGTTGGTCGAGTCAATAACTTCACCGGAGAATCGATGTTTCCGGGGCACATCGACGTGTATGTCAAAGCCCCCAGCATGATCAACGGCGCTGCCTCGCCGATCGCTCGCGACGTCGACAGAATCACACCGGTGGAAATCCCCGGCAGGGCTGCCGGAATCACCTGTCGCCAGATTGTCTGCCATCGAGTCGCCCCGAGAGCCAGCGATGCAACACGAATGGAACTCGGTACTGATCGCAGTGCCTCCTGCGACACGGCGATGACTGTAGGAAGGATCACCAATGTCAACGTGAGAGCCCCCACGAGAACATTATCTTCATAAAGCGGCAACTTCGAGAGCCTGACTCGAAAAAGCCCAAGCACTCCGATGGCATGGTTTCCGTCGAACCAGATGCTGAGCGTTGCTGCGAACGTGCGGAACACCGTATAACCCAGAATTCCGTAAACGATCGACGGAACACCAGCCAGATTTGCGAGATTGATCTTGATGATTCGGACAACGAAATTGTCCTTCGCGATTTCTTCCAGATAGACGGCCGACCCGACTCCGACCGGCACAGAAAACAACGAAGTAAACAGAATCAGCCAGAACGAGCCCCACAGACCTGCGAGCATCCCTGCTTTGGCCGGATTGGCAGAGTTTGTATTGGTTATGAAGTCCGGAGCGAGTCGCCCGACGCTGCTGTAGACGATGGCCGCCAGCAAGACAACCAACACAGCCATTGCCGAATACGTAGCAAGTCGGCACGTCCCTGCAAAGACTCTCGACAGAAATAGACGACGGCGAATGCGTCCATCAGCGCCGGAAATAAAACTGACTGCCGGGATTGCGGCTGAGTTCGGGAGACTCACTGATAGACCTCCCGGAAGCGTCGCAGAATCCACCCGGAAATCAGGTTGATCGTGAGCGTGATCACGAACAACGCGATGCCGATCGCGTAAATGCTCATGCGGCTGATCGAATCCGCAGCGCTGTCACCTGTGCTGGCGTGAACCATGAACGACGTCATGGTCTGAGCGCCACGGAGCGGATTCAGTGTCGCGATTGGCTGCTGTCCGCCTGCAATCACGACCGCCATCGTTTCCCCGATCGCGCGGGAGAACGCCAGCAGAAATGCGGCCAGAATCCCCGACAGTGCTGCCGGCACGACGACACGTGCCGACACATCGAAACGCGTGCTGCCGAGAGCATACGCGGCCTCACGCAGGCTTCGCGGAACCGATCGGATGACATCTTCGCTGAGCGATGCGATCAGGGGCGTCACCATGATCCCGACAACAATGCCCGCACTCAGCGTGTTAAATGTACCCAGTTCCAGACCCAACACGCCCAGCGCGGGTTTCAGAATCCAGGGAGTAATAAACTTCAGGGCAAAGAAGCCGTAAATGACCGACGGGATACCAGCCAAAACTTCCAGAATCGGCTTCAGGAATTCGCGTTCACGAGGAGCGGCGTATTCACTCATGTAAATCGCTGAGCCAAGCCCAAGCGGAAGGCTGACCACAGACGCGATCAGGGCCACCATGAACGTGCCTGAAAACAGCGGAATCATCCCGAATCGTCCCGCAGGGCCATCGACCGGTTTCCAATGAGTCCCTGTGAGAAACTGCCAAAGCGAAACCTGCTCAAAGAAAGCCTTCTTCTCGCCAGGTGCATAGACGGCATTTCCCAGCAGCACCATGATGATGGCGGCGGTCGTCAACACAGACAGAGCAGCACACAGGAACAGGACAGACTGAATGAGCTTCTCGTGATAACGAAAAACTCGCTGACTTGCCCAGGCTTGTGTTGTAGATCTTGCCATAAAGTGCCGACGCAGAAAGGTGTCGCTCAAACCCGACGCCGTGGGATGCGTGTTTTCAGGTGCGGAAAGAATACCGTTTGCGGCGCTCAGGTTACCATGAGAAGCCCGGCCTTTTTAGAAAGCCGG